>DXIA01000044.1 GCA_019113125.1 Candidatus Pygmaiobacter gallistercoris
AAAACAAAACTTTTCTCGCTTTTTACGCTTTTTTCGGCAAACGGCACTCCGCAAGCCATGCTGCAACATCCTGATAACAGCGGTCCCGGCAAAGTTCATTGAGCACCTCATGCCGCGCACCGGGATAAAGAATCATCCGCAGGTTCTTCATCCCCGCCGCCTGCAGCCAGTCGTAAACCTTTCTGACCCCCTTGCCATAGTCACCGACCGGATCCATCTCCCCTGAAATTATCAGTACCGGCAGTTCCTTCGGCAGCGATGCGGCCCAGTGCGGGCTGCTGACCTGGTCGAGCGCGGTCATCAGATCATGGAACGCGCTCACCGTGAAGATAAAGGTGCAATGGGGATCTGCGGCGTAAGCCTGAACGATTTTTTCATCCCGGGTAATCCAGTCATAGGGTGTTTTGGGATTCTGGATCCGTTTGAGATAGGCGCCAAATGCCATTTTATTGATCAGCTGGGAGCGGTACTTGGGCCCCCGCAGCCGGGTCAGCAGCGCAGTCAGTGCAAGTCCCACCCCGCCAAGTGGATTCGGTCCGCCGGTGCCGCAGATCACCAGTCCGTCAATCGTCTCGGGCCAGCGCGCCGCATACCAGCGCGCAAAAAAACTGCCCATACTGTGGCCGAATAAAATCACCGGAAGACCGGGAAACTCTCGATGCGCAATTTCATTCATGCGGTGCAGGTCCTCCAGCACCAGCGCCGCCCCGCCGCGGTCTGCAAAATAGCCCAGTGTTCCCCCATCGGCCGAGGCCCCGTGCCCAAGGTGATCGTTGCCGCACACCGCATATCCCTGTCCACAGAGGTAGGCGGCAAAATCGTCGTATCTGCCGACATACTCGCACATTCCATGGGAGATCTGCACCACCGCGCGGGGTGCGCAGGTGTCATCGGTATAGAGATATGCGGCGATTTCGGTGTGTCCATCTGAGGATTTAAAGCTGATATTTCTTTTTTTCACCGACATGTTCCAGTTCCTCCTGTTCGAGAATCACCGCCTTGAGTTGCTCAAATCCCCGCACCGTATGGGTCGGAGCAATCTTGGTTGTGTTCTCCTCGCCCTGAAAGTTGCACCAGCAGGTATCCACCCCGGCAGCTGCTCCGCATTTGATGTCCGCCGTCAGGCTGTCTCCCACCACCAGGACCCGCTTGCGGGAGTTCACCCCAAGCTTGTCCAGTGCGAGGTTGACAAACCGCTTGTCCGGCTTTGTGACCCCGAGTTTCTCCGAGATGAAGATCCCATCCGCAAAAGCCGCGATCCCTGAGAGCTCGGCCCGGTTGAGCTGTGCGCGATAGGACCCATTTGTGATAATTCCGATGGTGACATAATCCTCGACATCGGTCAAGAACTCAATCGCACCCGGCAGCAGCTGTGCCTGATTGGCAAGGTTGTTCATATAGTAATCGTTGACCTTGCCTGCCGACAGCGACCGCTTGAGCCAGCCCAGCAGTTTGGAAAAGCGCAGTGTCAACAGCTTTTCTTTTTTGATCGTTCCCTGTTCCAGTTCCCGCCAGAGCGCACGGTTGATCTCCTTATATTTTTCCATCGTGGCGGCATCTTCCGGCAGCTCAAAATGCCGCAGCGTCTCCCGCAGCGCGGCATCCTCCGCCGCATCGAAATCCAGCAGCGTGTTGTCCAGATCGATCAGCATACAATTATAATGTGCCATCAAGCGCCTCCTTCGCTGATTTTAGGAAAGATTCCTCAAATTACCATTTTTTATTATCGGTGATTTTCCCCTCCCTGTCAATCAAAAATGCCGGGATCTCGGCGGTTTTCCCCGCCTTCCCGGCAAAACAATCAACAGTAAAATTCCTCTTTGGTACTGCGGAAAAACAGTTGCTGAAACGTCTGCTCAATATCCGCCTTTTCATAGAGAATCGCATGAACCGTCTCGCAGATCGGCAGCTCTACACCGTACTGCTGTCCCAGCCGCACCAGTGCCCGGGCGGTCGACACGCCCTCCGCGAGCAGGTCATAACGCTCCCCCCGCACCAGTGCCTCGCCGAAACGGCGATTGTGGCTGTGCTCACTGAAAAGGGTGGCCTCGTAATCCCCGAGATGGCACAGCCCATAGGCGGAAAGCTCGTTTCCCCCCATTGCCCGGATCAGCCGGGAGATCTCCCGCGCGCCACGTGCCATCAGCGCACCTTTTAGGCTGGAAAGCCCCCTGCCGTCCAGCATCCCGGCGGCGATTCCCATAACATTCTTTGCCGCAGCACCGATCTCGGTGCCCAGAAGATCGGTGCCGATGTACAGCCGCAGCAGTTCACTCTGAAACTGCTCCACAATCCGCTCGGTAACCGCTCGGTCGGCGGAATCAACTACCATGCAGTTCGGGATTCCGGCCAGGAAGTCCTGTACATGACCCGGGCCGACCCAAACAGCGAGATCGACGGGCTGGGTAATACTCTCCTGCATCACCTCGGTCAGCCGCTTGCCGGTATCTTCCTCCAGCCCTTTCATACAGAGGATCACCGTTTTTCCCGCGATCGGATACCCATTGATCCGCTGTGCAAAGGAGCGCAGCTGCTGTGCTGAGATCGAGATAATAATGATATCGCCGAACGCAAGCGCCGCCCCGAGATCACTTTCGAGTTTTACCGCATCCGGCAGAGTGAGATAGGCATTGGTCCTAGTCTCACGAAGTGTCTCAAAGCTCCGCGACCCCTCCCTTCCCCAGAGGGTGACCTCATGTCTTCTGCTGTGAAAGCAGGCGAGGAAAGAGCCCCATCGCCCACACCCCAAAACCGTGCATTTCATTTGACTTCCTCCTGACCTTCACTGCCGCTTTGCTGCGGTGTGCTCGCAGGTGTGGTATCTTCCCCTCCTGCCGGCGGCGTGGCATCCTGCGGCGGCTGAGCGGAAGAGGAATCCTGTGCCGGCTCGGACGTCTGTTCCGGCTCGGATATTGATGTCGTGGATGATGTTGATTCGGAGGCTGCAGACGAAGACGTGGAAGAGGACGGTGTGGGTGTCGGCGTCGGGGTCGGCGTCGGCTGCACCGCCGGCTCCTGTTCTTCCATCTCATCTTCCTGCGGCTGGTACGGGGGATCAATCCGGGTCGGCTGCGGCTGCAGTTCAGGGCGACGATCCTCCGTAATATAGCTGTGGGTGCGCACATATTTGACCAGAGCCTCTGCCCCCTCTGCGGTGAGATGCATGCCGTCCGCCTCGACGTAATCGCTCTTCAGATAGCCGTCCTCTCCCAGCAGTACTTCACTGGTATTGAGAAAATGCAGATCCCGCTCTTCCGCCAGTTCCAGCAAGGCGGCGTTGAACGCATCAATGGTTTCCTGTACCCGTTCCGCATCCTCCTTGTCCTCTCCCACCGGCGGGACCGCTGCGATAATGAGATCCGCATAGGGCCAACTCTCCTCCAATACGTCCAGCGCCTCTTCATAGGCCTCGATGAACTCCTCGGTGGACATATAGGTGTTATTGGTCCCATAGGTAATAATCATCCGCTGCGGCTGCAGCAATT
>DXIA01000045.1 GCA_019113125.1 Candidatus Pygmaiobacter gallistercoris
CGCCATTCAGAACAGAATCTTTCCCTCAAAGCAACGCTTACCCTCGTGAACCCCCTCGACATACCAGCCTCCATCCGGTTGCCGGCCGCGCAGCAATTCCATCTCACAGCCAAACGGCAGCTCCTGACGATAGATCAAAACCGCGCGGCGGAATCCCTGTTCACTGCGCCAGACTTCGGTCGGTAGCGCGTCGCAGAGAATATCACCATAGTAGGTATTGTTCAGATGTTGGTTGATGTCCACCCGGGAATAGACCGCACCGGCGACGCCCGCCTTTTCCAGCTCTTCCGGGCGAGAAAGAGTGAGATCCTGCTCCCAGTCGACCCATTCGGCAAAGGGAAAGACAAGCCCCTCCGGCGGGGTGCGCAGGATCCGGTGGCTGTGGATGTCCACCAGAATCCAGCGGGCATCCACCCGGGCGACAGCTGCACCGGTTTCATCAAAAAAATCGGTATACCGGTTGTAGCACGCACGGCGCGGGGCGCAGGGGCGGGTGACCGCCCGCAGTGCCTCGCCGAGCCGGATGTCCCGGGTGACCGTGACCCCCATCTTTGCGAGCAGAAAGGCCACCCCCAGCTCAGCGAGATAAGAGCCCGGCAGACCGATCGAATCGCAGTGGTCGGTTGCGATCTGCTGGGTTGCGCGCAGCAGCGCGCCGAGGGTCATGTGGTTGTGCAGGTCGCAGTCGATCTGCATGACGGGAAAGTCCTTGCTGAAGGTTGCAGCGGTCATCGGGATGCCTCCGTGATTTGCTGATTTTTTCTTATTATATCCCTTTTTCCAGCCCGCTGCAAACAGAATCAAAGAGCGATAAACGAGGTTTTGCCTTGCGCAAGAGCAAAAAATAGGGTAGAGTAATATTGTGAGAAAAACATTGATCCAAGGAGGAGTGAAGAGTGAATATCAGCCTTTTTGATGTGCTGGGACCGGTCATGATCGGCCCGTCCTCCTCGCACACGGCAGGTGCGGCCAAGCTGGCGCGGACCGCCAGAATCATCGCCGAGCGTCCGTTTCACCGGGTCCGGTTCGGTTTGTATGGATCCTTTGCCAAAACCGGGCTGGGGCATGGAACCTGCAAGGCACTGCTGGCCGGCGCGATGGGGCTTTCCGGGGATGACGAGCGGCTGCGGGATGCGGAGAACCTCGCAAAGCAGAAGGGAATTTCCTATGAGTTTTACGAGGCGGAGCTCGAGGATGCGCATGAGAACACCGCCGTCATCACCTTTTACTGTGACGACGGCAGCACGGTGGAGGTGGTCGGCTGTTCGGTCGGCGGCGGCCGGATCAAGATCACCGAGATCGATGGGCTCGCCGCGAACATCCGGGCGGAGTCTCCTACGCTGCTCATCACCCAGAACGACCGTCCCGGTGTGGTGGGGGCGGTGAGCGGAGCACTGGCGGAGAGCGGGCTCAATATCGCCATCATGCGGGTCTCACGGGAGACCAAGGGGGACATCGCCAACTGTGTGATCGAGACCGACGGGGAGATCGGGGCGGATCTTGTTGAGAAAATTCGCCGTCTGCCGAATATCCGCAGTGTGCGGGCCATCAATATCTGAGGGGAGAAGAGTGGAATGTACAACACGATTGAAGAGCTGTTGCAGCAGAGTGCGGCTACCGGGAAAACGCTGCACCGGATCATCCTCGAGGAGGAGATGGCGCTTACCGACTGCGATGAAAAAACGATCTATGACCGGATGCGGCAGCGGTATCAGGTGATGCGCGCGAGCGCCCAAAAGGCGCTGAATGCGCCGCAGCAGATGGTGCTGGGGCTGATCAGCGGCCAGTCGGCAAAGCAGGAAACATACGCCGCGGGGGAGAGTGTCTGCGGCAGCTTTCTCAACAAACTCATGGCGATGGCCCTCTCGAGCAGCGAGGTCAATGCCTCGATGGGCCGCATCTGTGCAGCGCCCACTGCGGGCAGCTGCGGAATCCTGCCGGCGGTGCTGCTCGCGGTCGGGGAGCGGTACCATGCCACCGAACAGCAGATGCTGGACGCACTGCTGGTGGCCGCCGGTTTTGGGGCCGTCATCACCCGCAATGCCACCGTCTCAGGCGCTGAGGGAGGCTGTCAGGCCGAGTGCGGCGCGGCGGCGGCGATGGCGGCAGCGGCGGCGGTCACCCTGGCCGGTGGCAGCCCGCAGATGGCCGCCAACGCCTGTGGCATCGCGCTGATGAATGTGATGGGGCTGGTCTGCGATCCGGTCGCGGGTCTGGTGCAGCTGCCCTGCAGTTTCCGCAACGCGTCAGGGGCGGTCAATGCGGTGATCTCGGCCGATCTTGCGCTGGCGGGGCAGGACCCGAAGATCCCGGCCGATCAGTGCATCGACGCGATGTACAAGGTCGGCAAAAAGCTGCCGATGGAGTTGCGGGAGACCGCGCTGGGCGGCATAGCGACCCAGCCGGCCGGCAAGGCGTACAAGGAACAGCTGCGCAACCTGTGAACAGAAAAAACGGGACGGTTTGAAACCGTCCCGTTTTCTTATTCGCATTTTTCCGCCCGCAGAATGGGATCCGTATGCAGCAGACGCAGCAACATGCCGACAGCGGCGAGGGCGGCAACCGTTTCCGCCGCGAGAAAGGAGAGCCAGATTCCCGGCAGACCGAGCGGACCGGCCAGCAGCCAGGCGAGCGGCAGGGTGATCAGAAACTGGCGCAGCAGAAAGATCACCAGGCTGGAGCGCCCGCGCCCCACCGCCTGGAACAGGGTCGGAATGCAGAACCCAAGCGCGGCGGGCAGATAACTCAGTGCGAGTAGCCGCAGCGCCGGCACCCCGATCGAGAGCATGCCGGCATCTGCGCCGAAAAGCCAGAGCAGAGGGGTGGGCAGCAGCACAAAGAGCAGGCAGCAGGCGATCAGAATACCGAAGGAGACGAAGAGACCGTCCCGCAGGCAGCGCAGCACCCGGCTGCGGGCGCGGGAGCCGTAGTTGTAGGCCATGATCGGCAGTGCCCCCTGGGTCAATCCGCTGACCGGCATAAAGGCGAAGGTCTGCAGCCGGTAATAGATTCCGAAAACCGAGACGGCGGTCTCGGAAAACTGCATCAGCAGCCCGTTGAGCCCGGTGACCAGTACGCTGCCAAGGCTGTTCATCAGGATGGTGGGCACCCCGACGTTGTAGATCTCCCCGATGATGCCGGGGTGCAGTCGGAGTTTCGGGCGGGTCAGATGCAGTGCGCCCCGCGCCTGGTAAAGAGCAAAGAAGGAGAGCAGCATCGCCGCGATCTGCCCGATCACCGTCGCGATGGCGGCGCCGGCGATCCCCATCTCGGGGCAGCCAAACAGCCCGAAGATCATGATCGGGTCGAGGATGATGTTGACCACGCAGCCCAGTGCCTGCATCAGCATTGGCCAAACCATATTGCCGGTCGCCTGCAGCATCTTTTCAATCGCGATCTGCACCTGCTGGCCCACGCAGCCGACCAGCACGATGAAGAGATACTCCTGTCCAAGGGAACGGATCTCAGCCGATCGAGTAAAAAGCGAAAGGAAGGGGCCCGCCGCCAAACACCCGATCAGAACAAACAGCAGATAGTGGGCCAGCGAGAGCAGCAGCCCGTGGGTGACGGCGCTGTTAACCGCCTCGGTGTCGCCCTCGCCGAGTTTTCGTGCGATGTAGCTGCTGATGCCGACCCCTGCGCCGACCGAGACTGCGAGCGAAAAGTTCTGCAGTGGAAAGGCGAGGCTCACGGCGGTCAGCGCGTCGGCGCTGTACCGCGCGACGAACATGCTGTCCACGATGTTGTAAAGGCTGCTGAGCAGCATCGAGAACATCGGGGGCAGTGCCATGCTCATCAGCAGCGGAAACACCGGCCGCACCGCCATCTTGTTGGTGGATTGATTCATAGTACACAACGCCTCCTTGGTTTGTATAGCGCAAAAAAGCACAAAAAAAGACCCCGCCCGTCTGTTTCAGTTTATCCAGGGAAACAGACAAAGTTGGGGTCATTCCGGCAGGGCCGGCAGACATTCAGTTTTGCAGGTTTATCTTAACACAGAGAGAAAAGCGGTGTCAAGCATTTTCTCAGCAGGGCAGTCCGGTGTCATAGCTGGCGTTGCCCAGCGCGCCGCTGAGCGCGTCGGGGCCCAGCTCGCCAGACCAGTAGCGGTGCAGCGCCTGCAGCCGGTCAGCACCGGTCTGC
Organism: Candidatus Pygmaiobacter gallistercoris; assembly: GCA_019113125.1. GTDB lineage: Bacteria > Bacillota > Clostridia > Oscillospirales > Ruminococcaceae > Pygmaiobacter > Pygmaiobacter gallistercoris. Next base: position 4,144 of record DXIA01000045.1, read on the forward strand.
TCTGCCTGCGCGAGGATCCGGCGTATTCCGCCCTGATGCAGGCGGCCGGTGTAGGGATCGGTCCATTCCTCCGGCAGGCCGCGCCGCAGTCTACCGGGCAGCATGTGGCTGTGGGAAAAACGCTTGCGGTGCAGCGCCAGATCGATGGCATGGGCGATCAGCTTTTTGCCGCCGAGCGGAGAGCGGAAGAACCAGCGTGCGAGCGAAAAATGGGAAAAGCAGTCCAGCAGCGCAAGAAACGGAATCTGTTCACCGTAGACCTCGGCGATCGCGTTCTGCAGCAGCGAGGCGACCTGAGCGAGATCCGGGCCGCTCAAAACCGGCGCACTCTGCCGCGAGGAGGGCAGCCCATGCCCGAAGTCCAGCCGCCAAAGCGCGGTGTCGAGCGCCGATTCAAAATAGCTGTGCCCCTGCGGGATGTCATAGACGCCCCCCTTTTGGGTAATCAGTGCGACATAGGGGTGGGCGAGACTGTCCAGCGTGTTGTGCATCACAAAGCCGGCGGCATAGCTGCGCTGCGCCGGGGTCTGGGCCAGACGGGAGAGCGCAGCGAGAAAGGCACCCGCCTTTTCGCGGTGCATCCGCTGCCCCAGCGCGGGAAGGTCGACCGCGGGATGCGGATCCCAAAACCGATAGACAAACAACGGGTCCGGTCCATTGGCCCCCGCAAGGAAGGCGGGCAGCACAGGCGGCTCAATCCCTGCAAGCGCCGCCGCATGGCGCGCTGTTCTCAGATGGGTATAGGCGTCAGGCATGAAAAAACCTCCGAAAGATCAGAAAGTACAGGTCAGTGCCGCTGCATGCCGCTGCGTTTCTGATAGCGGGGCAGCACGAAGAAGAAAAGACCGCCGCCGATCAGGAAGATGATCAGGATGCTCAAAACACCCCAGGGTGCGGCGCGCTGGCTGACCTCTTCCAACAGGGTTGTGGGGGCGGTGGCGGGGTCGATGCCCTCCTGACGATAGATCACCGCTGCGGCCGCGCTGGAGCACAGTCCCACAAGGGTCGGCCCGATGATGGCGGAGAACTTGCCGAAGATATCATAGAACCCGAAGAACTCACCCGAGCGGTTTTTGTCCGGCAGCAGTTTGCCGAAGGTGCTGCGGGAGAGCGCCTGGATGCCGCCCTGGCTGGTGGCGACCAAAACCGCCAGCACCCAGAACTGCCACTCGCTGCGCACAAAGAAACCAAAGACGGTGATCCCCATATAGATGCAGATGCCGACTCCGACCATGAACTGTGCGCCGAATCGGTCGGACAGCTTGATGTAGATCAGGCAGAAGGGCAGACCGAGGATCTGTACCAGCAGCAGCGCGAGCAGCATCGCGGTGGAATCGAGACCCAGCGTGTCGCCGTAACTGGTGGACATGTGGATGATGGTGTTCACCCCATCGATGTAGAAGAAGTAGGCCAGCAGAAAGACGAACATCACCTTGTAGTGGAAGATGTCCCGCATCGTGTGACCAAGACCGCGGATCGCCTTGCCGACCGCACCTTTCTCCCGGCGGACAAAGCTCTTCTGCTCCACATTTTTCAGCAGCGGAAAGCTGAAAACCAGCCACCAGACGGCGGTGAAACCAAACGCAAAGGAAAGGCACCAGAGCATGTCCACCCCGACCGCATTCAGGATCAGAAAGAGCAGCAGCGGAATGGTCGACCCGCCGATATAGCCAAGCCCATACCCCATGGTTGAGACCCGGTCCATCCGCTCACTGGTGGTCACATCCGGCAGAAAGCTGTCGTAGTAGATGTTCGCCCCGGCAAAACCAATCTGGCTGACGACATAGAGCACCAGAATCGCGATGCCGACCTTTTCGGCGACCGACTGGATCTCAAAGCTGGTCAGCGGGGTGATCGCGAGGCCCGCACAGGCCGCCACACCGAGAATCATGAAGAAGGTGAACAGCTTTTTGCGGAACCCCTCAAAGTCGCCGAAAACACCCAGGATCGGCGCCGCAAAGGCAATGATCAGCATGGCAATGCTGGTGGCATAGCCCCATACACTCATGCTGGAGGCGGCGTCCCGGGTGTTTTCGGCGACGGTGTTGTAGAAGATCGGCAGGATGGTGACCACAACAACCGAATGGGCGCTATTGGCCCAGTCGTACATCATCCAGCTCTTTTCCTGTTTGGTGAAACTTTTCAGCAAGATCCTCAACCTCATTTCCCCTGCCACGGTGCGCCCGCGGATTTGTGTACTGTGTAAATTTATTGTACCACGCGGGGAAAAAGGCTGCAATCAATTCTCCGGTATTTTACAAAACAGAGAAGAAATGGTCAGTTGGTCTCGACCTGTGCCGCGAGCTGCGCAGCGCTTGCGTGTAGCGAAAAGGCACTGTCGAGGAAGAGCGAGTAGTCGGTCGTTTCATCCGACCAGAAGAAGGTGAGCAGGGTGGGGGAGAGACCGCCCTGCAGAATCTTGTCCCTCACCCGTGCGCAGTCGGCGGCAAAGGCGCCGGCGTCGGCGTAGGGACCGCGCAGGGTCAGGTCGAAGTGCAGTTCATCCGGCTGGGTGTCGGACTGCAGGGCGGTGGGGAAATAGACGAATGCGCTGCTGCGGCAGTCGGCGACCGCCGCATCATCCCCGAGCAGCCGGTAGATCTCCTCGTCCGCCTTTGCGGTGATCTGCTGCTGGACGGCAAGATGATCGGGGCTGATCCAGCGCACCGCGACGGGAATGATGGAAAGCACCAGCGCAGCGACCCCGATCACAAGGCAGAGCACCATCGAGACAAAGTCATACTTGATCCGCAGTTCAGAGCGGGAAAAGCTCGCGGCCAGCAGCTCACCGCCCAGCAAAACCAGCAGCAGCGGGCAGAGCCGGAAAAAGAAGAGCAGATCAAACCTTGGCCAGATCAGGTAGATGCCGATCGCGAGACCGGTGAGCACCAGCGCAACGCCGCAGGTGAAGGTACCGACCCGGCGGGTCCTAACCGCCCGCACGGGCGCATCTGTTTGGGGAACCTGCCGTGTCCCCTGAGCGGGAATCGGTTGCTCACACATCGAGATCACCCCCGTCGTCCCCGTCGTCATGCCGTCCCCCGCCGCACAGTTTCAGGCCGAACAGAATGAAGATCAGTGCGATCACCAGCGCGGGCAGATTGTTCGCCAGCCGCCACAGCCAGCCAAGCTCGACCGGAATCGAGCCGATCAGCGCGGCAAGCGCCGGCATCAGCATATTGTTATAGATGACATAGAGGCCGACCAGCACCAGACCGATGCCGAGCGCGCGGTGGTATCTGCGCGCAAACTGCACGGCATCCTGACGGTTTTCCGGCGCGGAGAAAAGGAGAAAATCATCCGGGATTTTCGGCTGCTGGGGATCCTGATTGCGCAGCGACCAGCTGTCAAAAAAGGCGAAGAACCAGATCACCGGGGTGAGCACCGAGAGAATCCAGAGATCCAGAAATCCGGACAGACCAAGCATTATCACAAAGACCGACATCAGTGAGACGCCGCGCTTGGTATAGCCCAGATACATCTGACCGGCGCCGGGCCAGCAGGCGAAGATGAAGGTCAGAAAAGCACTCTTTTTCATTGTTTGGTCTCTCCTTTTTGGTTGAGTGTGGCGATCAGCTGATCGATTGCATTCGAAATTCGCATATTCAGGGTCATCGGTTCGGCATCGTCTCCCGCTTTGGCCACGGTTGCGAGCTGCTGTGCGGCGGAGGCATTGCGCGCAAGCTCGCTTTGCAGCCGGTCGCCGCTGCGGGAGATGCCGGCAGATGGATGGAAAACAGACAGCAGGGCGAGCAGGAGACAGGCGGCGAGCCCGGCGCGCAGTGCCCGGCGCAGCAGAATCACCCTGCCGCGGGTACGGATCCGGTGCATGACCGGTCCGGTCACCGGCCGGGTCGGGGTCAGCAGCGGTCTGCTTTCCACAAATGCGAGATACCGGCAGCGGCAATCCTCACAGAAGGAGAGGTGCTCCGCGATTTCGAGCCGCTGATCAAGGCTGAGCTGTTCATTTTCCAGGGCGACGAATCCCAGGTCGGTGATGTGACCGGTGTTGTCATCAAACAGGATCAATTCAAATCCCTCCTTCGTTCAGTTTCTGCTGCAGCAGCCGTTTTGCGCGGTAGAGCTGGGTATGGACCGTTTTGGACGGTCGGCGGAGCCGCCGCGCGATCTCCTCTACCGGCTGCTGTTCGAGAAAATAGAGCACCGAGACCTTCAGGTAGGGCTCGTGCAGCGCGCGGATCAGCCCTTCGATCCGCTGCGCTGAGACCCGGTCGAGGGCGAGCGTTTCGGCGGAGGGCAGCGGGGTGGCATCCTCCGCCGTCTCGCCGCCGGGGTCGACCTTGCGCCGCCAGGCGCTTTTCAGATAGTCCTTGGCCTTGTTGACCGCGATCCGGCACAGCCAGGGCCGGACGGTTTCGGGGGTGCATTGTTCTCGGTGCAGATAGGCGGAGAGAAAGGTTTCCTGCACCAGATCCTCGGCGGTATCGGGATCCTTGACCATCTGACGGCAGATCGTGTAAATCAGCCTTTGGTAGTCTGTGACAAGCTGTTCAAATGCGCCGTCGGTCATCTGGTCTCTCACCGCCTTTCGTGTATAGTACGAAGGAAAAGAAAAATCCTCTTCAAAAAACCACAAAAAAAATCCGGATGAATCCCCATCCGGATTTTGATTTTGCAGATCAGCCCAAAAGCATGCCGAGCCCGCTGAAAACGCCCGCCGAAACCGCGCCCATGATCAGACCGGCGGTCAGTACGCCGCACATGACGGCCAACACGCTGGGCCAGAACTTCATATCCAGCAGCGTTGCGCCGAGGCTGCCGGTCCACGCGCCGGTGCCGGGCAGCGGAATCGCGACAAAGACAAAGAGGGCAAAATACAGGCCCCGGCCGGCCTTGGCCTGCAGCGCATCCCCGGCCCGCACCCCTTTGCGGTAGATCCAGTTAAAGGGTTTACCCCATTTTCCGGGCAGCCTGCAGCACCACAGCAGCACCTGCTTGCTGAACAGGATGATCACCGGAACCGGTAACATATTGCCGATGATGGCGAAGATATAGGTCTCAAGTAGGGGAAGGCCCATGCCGACGCCGATGGGAATGGCGCCGCGCAGCTCGATGATCGGCGCCATCGAGACGAGAAAAACCACAAGATATTTTCGAAATAATGTCAGCAATCTCTACACTCCTCTGTCTGATTGATATGGGGATAAACCGACAAACAAAATTAGTATACCCGATTTTTTGCAAAAGGGCAAGTCATTGCCCATGGGCGGACCGCGTAAAAAAGCAGGCAATCGCCTGAAAAATACAGGCGATCTGTGGAAAAATCCATTGGCTTTCGGCGCGGCAGCGTGTACAATAAAAGAAAACGGCAGAGGCCGGGCAAACTCCAGGGAGGCAGATAATATGGCAGTATTGGTATGCGGCGGCGCGGGATACATCGGCTCCCACACCTGTCTTGAACTCATCCAGGCCGGATGGGATGTGATCGTGGCGGATAACCTCGTCAATTCCTGTGAAGAGGCGGTCAAGCGTACCCGGCAGCTGGCGGGCAAGGATTTTCCCTTTGTCGAGATCGATCTGTGCGACTATGCGGCGACCGACGCGCTGTTCGCCGCGCATCCCGAGATCGATTCGGTCATCCACTTCGCCGGCCTCAAGGCGGTGGGGGAGAGTGTCGCAAAACCGCTGGAATACTATGACAATAACCTCACCTCGACGCTGGTGCTGCTCAAGGTGATGCGGAAATACGGGGTGAAGAACTTCGTCTTCTCCTCTTCGGCCACCGTCTACGGCGATCCCCACACGGTGCCGATCACCGAGGATTTCCCCCTCTCGACCACCAATCCGTACGGCTCCACCAAACTGATGATCGAGATGATCCTCAAGGATGTCTACAAGGCAAACCCCGAGCTGAATATCGCGCTGCTGCGGTACTTCAACCCGATCGGCGCACATCCCTCCGGCATGATCGGCGAGGACCCCGCCGGCATCCCGAACAATCTGGTCCCCTACATCGCACAGGTTGCGGTCGGCAAGCTGGATCACATCAACGTCTTCGGCGACGATTACAACACCCCGGACGGGACCGGTGTACGGGATTACATCCATGTGATGGACCTCGCAGCGGGACATGTCGCGGCGATCCGCAAACTGGAGACCAATCCCGGCCTTGTCATTTATAACCTCGGCACCGGGCACGGCTATTCGGTATTGGATGTCATCCACGCCTATGAAAAGGCCTGCGGCAAGAAACTGCCCTATGTCATCGCCCCGCGCCGCCCCGGTGATATCGCCGCCTGCTATGCCGACCCGACCAAAGCCCGCAATGAGCTGGGCTGGGAGGCAAAATACGGCATCGAGGAGATGTGCCGAGACTCCTGGAACTGGCAGTCCCACAACCCCAACGGGTACCGAGAATAACAGAAAAAGGGCGGATTTCCGCCCTTTTTTTCTGCCGCTGCGGGATGGAAAAATCCCGCCGGAGCGGTTATAATGAAAACAAGATGCGGGAAACCGATGGCCGCACAGCAAAGGAGAGCAAGATGGAAAAACCGGTATTGTTGGTAATGGCCGCGGGGATGGGCTCGCGGTACGGCGGGCTCAAGCAGATCGATCCGGTCGGCCCCGGCGGCGAGGTCATCATGGACTATTCGCTGTATGACGCAAAGCGGGCAGGATTTGAAAAGGCGGTCTTTGTCATCAAGGAGGAGAATGAGGCGGCCTTTCGCGCTGCGGTAACCGATCCTCTGGAAGGAAAGATGGAGACCGAGATCGTTTTTCAGCGGCTGGAGGATCTGCCGGCTGGGTATGCGGTGCCGCAGGGGAGAAAAAAACCATGGGGGACCGCCCACGCGGTGCTCGCGGCACGGCATGTGATCCGGGGGCCGTTTGCGGTCATCAACGCGGACGACTACTATGGTCCGCAGGCATTTGAGAAGATCTATCGGTACCTCAGCACCCACCCCGATGGGGAGCAGTACGAGTATGCGATGGTTGGCTACCGCCTGCGCAATACCCTGACCGAAAATGGGTATGTCTCCCGCGGGGTCTGCCGGGTGTCGGACGCGGGCTGGCTGCAGGAGGTGCAGGAGCACACGAAAATCTATAAGGACGGCGCCGACGCGAAGTTCACCGAGGACGACGGAAAGAATTGGGGCCATCTTGCGGGGGACACGGTGGTCTCGATGAATTTGTGGGGGTTTACCCACAGCTTTCTGCGGGAGACTGAAACGCGGTTTCCGGCGTTTCTCGACCGCGCGCTGCGGGAAAATCCGGAAAAGGGCGAGTATTTTCTGCCCGGTGTGGTCAGCGAACTGATTGCGGAGGACAAGGCGCGGGTGCAGGTGCTCCCGAGTGAGGACCGCTGGTACGGCGTGACCTATCAGGAGGATAAGCCGGTGGTGGTACAGGCGATTGCCGAGATGACCGCGGCCGGGCTTTATCCGGCAGAGTTGTGGAAATAAAAAAGGGGCTGGATGCAGATGCATCCAGCCCTGTTTTTTGCTCTGGGATCAGACCTTGATCAGCTCGTACTCCCGGGTGCCGAGACCAATCTTCTCAGCATGTTCGAGGCAGACCTTCCAGTTGGTCTCCGGGGTGGTGTTGGTGAAGTGATCGTGGTGGTCGCAGAAATGCTCCTCGTGCATCTCGTCGTCCAGCAGACTGCCCGGCATGACCGGCATCTTGTTGCAGGCATCGGCACAGGCCTGATCCAGGGCGACCGGATCAAAGCTGGCGAACATACCGACGTCGGGGATGATCGGGGCGTCGTTCTCCGCGTGGCAGTCACAGTAGGGGGAGACGTCCATTACCAGGCTGATGTGGAAGTTCGGACGGCCATCGACAACCGCTTTAGAGTACTCAGCGATCTTCTTGTTCAGTTCATCGTTGGCAGAGGCGTTCTCATTGAAAATTGCATCAAAGTTGCAGGCGCCCAGGCAGCGGCCGCAGCCAACGCATTTGCTGTGGTCGATGCTCGCCTTGCCGTCCTCGCCAAAGCTAATCGCGCCGTGCGCGCAGTTTTTAGCGCAGATATGGCAGCCGCGGCAGATGTCATGGTTGACGGTCGGCTTGCCGGAGTTGTGCTGCTCCATCTTGCCGGCACGGCTGCCGCAGCCCATGCCGATGTTCTTCAGACAACCGCCAAAACCGGTGGACTCATGGCCCTTGAAGTGAGAGAGGGTGATGAAGACATCGGCATCCATGATTGCGCGGCCGATCTTAGCGGTCTTGACCAGCTCGCCGCCGACCACCGGAACCTCAATGTCGTCGGTGCCCTTCAGACCGTCGGCAATGATGACGTTGCAGCCGGTCGAAAATGGAGTAAAGCCGTTTTCATATGCCGCATCGATGTGGTCCAGCGCATTTTTGCGCCGGCCGACGTAGAGGGTGTTGCAGTCGGTCAGGAAGGGCTTGCCGCCGAGATCCTTGATGACGTCGGCGACGGCCTTCGCGTAGTTCGGACGCAGATAGGAGAGGTTGCCGGGCTCGCCGAAATGAATCTTGATCGCGACCATCTTGTTTTCCATATCGATCTCGCCGATGCCGGCGCGGCGGATCAGTCTCTGCAGCTTAACCAGCAGATTTGTGCCGGGAAGTGCGCGCAGATCGCTATAATAGACCTTTGCTTTTTCCATCTTTTATGTGCTCCCTTTCTTTCATCGCAGATGCGGTGGATTCTTGCCTTTGCCGAAATTTATTTTACGCCAAAATGATCTGCTTGGCAAGAGAAAATCCAGCCCTGCCGGACAGAGGACTGCGCCGCTGCACGGCAGGTTAAAGCACCTTGTCGAGAAATTCCCGCGCGCGGTCGGATTTTGGGGTGGAAAAGAAGATTTTGGGCGGAGCGTCCTCGATCAGGCGGCCTTCATCCAGAAAACAGATCCGGTTGGCAACCTCCCGCGCAAATCCCATCTCGTGGGTGACCAGCGCCATCGTGATGCCGGTGCCTGCGAGATCCTTGATGACCGAGAGTACCTCCTTGACCATCTCGGGATCCAGCGCGCTGGTTGGCTCGTCAAAGAGGATGACCTTGGGATCCATTGCGAGGGTACGGGCGATGGCAACCCGCTGTTTCTGCCCGCCTGAAAGGGTGGCGGGATAGTTGGTCGCCTTATCTGCGAGCCCGACCCGATCGAGCAGTGCAAGACATTTTTCCTGCGCCTGTTTCGGATCCATCCGCAGCACCTTGATCGGTGCATAGGTCATATTCTGCAGCACGGTCATGTGCGGGAACAGATTAAAGTGCTGGAAGACCATCCCGACCTTTTGGCGGATCTGCTGGATGTTGACCTTCGGGGCGACCACGTCCACCCCGTCGACAAAGATGTGACCGGAGGTCGGTTTCTCGAGCAGGTTGATGCATCGCAGCAGGGTGGATTTGCCACTGCCGGAGGGGCCGATGATGGCGACCACCTCGCCATCCTGAATTGTGAGAGAGACATCGTGTAAAACTTCTAACGATTTAAAGCTCTTATATACGTGTTCAACGCTGATCACTCTTATTTACCCACCTTTCCAGCTGTTTCCCGAGAAACGAAATCGCCATGACCAATACATAGTAGAAAGCTGCCGCGGTGATATAGGGCTCAAATGCGCGATAGGTATCCGAAACCACCATCTGGGAGGCGCGCAACACATCCACCAGACCGACGGTCGAGATCAGGGTGGTGTTCTTCAGCAAACCGATAAATTCGTTGACAAGACTCGGCATGACGCTTTTGATCGCCTGGGGAAAAATGATATCCTTCATCATCTTGCCGTAGGGCACCGCCAGTGCCATCGCGGCCTCCCGCTGGCCGACATCCACCGCCATGATGCCGCCGCGCAGGCTCTCGGAGATATAGGCCGCCGAGTTGAAGGCAAAGGTGATGCAGCCGGCCTGAAAGGCGGAGAAGGTGAAGGACGGCCCGATGAGCTGCGGCAGGCCGAAATAGACGATAAAGACCTGCACCAGCAGCGGGACGCCGCGGAAAATGGAGGTGTAAAAGGTCCCGATGGCGCGCACGGCCCGATAGCGGGAGAGTTTGATGAGGGAGAGAGGGATCGAGATGACGATGCCCAGCAGCAGCGAGGCTGCCGTCAACTGAAGGGTGACCCCCAGCGAGCGAAAGAAATAGGGCATATATTTCGTCATCATACCAAAGTCAAGTTGCATGGCGAAAAAACTCCTTTTAAAAGATTCAAATTTTACCCCGTAATACTACAGAACAGACCGCCGCAGAATGTGACGGTCTGTCTTGCAGTAGGAAGGGATACTTCCGTTTTATTTGACGTAATCCTCCCCCAGCCAGTTGGTGAGGATCTCATCCAATTTGCCGTTTTCCTTCATCTTAGCCAGCTCGTCGTTGAAGATCGAGACCAGCTCGCTGCCCTTGGGGAAGGCGATGTTGTAGGTGGACAGAGAACCAAGATCCAGTTCGGTCGGGTCAATGATGAAGTAGGACAGGCCCTCGTTCTCCTCGCAGATGCTCTTGCAGGCGGTCGCGCCGGTGATCGCGGCGTTGACTCTGCCGACGAGCAGCTCCTGGGTGACGGCGGCCTGACCGTCGAAGGTCTTCAGCTCGGCACCCTCGATTTTCTTGACGATGTTCTCATAGTTGGTGCCGGCGCTGCAGGCGACAGCCTGCCCGGCAAGATCCTTCACACTCTCGATCCCGGCGTCCGAACGGACCAGACAGCCGACCTTCGCGGTGGCGTAGGAGTCGGAGAAGTCAACGCTCTGCGCGCGCTCCTCAGTATAGCTCATACCGGAGATGACAAAATCCGCCTGACCTGCCTGCAGGCTGCCGACCAGACTGGCAAACGGCATATTCGAGATGGTGTAGGTAAAGCCGAGATCCTCCGCCATATAGTTGAGAATATCGATGTCGAGCCCCTCATAGGCCTCCTTGCCGTTCTCGTCCACCGTCACGGTCTCGAAATACTTGTAGTTGGCGCTTATCGCGACCACAAGCTCCTGACCGGCCAGCGGTTTGTCAGCTGTCTGAACCGCCGAGCTGCCCGTTGCCGAGGAGCTCTCCGGGGTGGAGGAACCCGCCGAGGAACTGTCCTGACCGCCGCAGCCGGTCAGAAGGGAAAGGGTGAGCAGAGTCGCCAAAATCATTGCAGATAACTTTTTCATACAAAATTCCTCTCTCTCTTTTTATCTGAAAAGCTGACTCGCAGAGCAAATCAGAGCATTTCCTTTTTGATCCCTTTGGTGAGAATGTTGTCGTAGTCGATATAGCTGTAGATGTCCTCTTCAAAAACGGGGGAGAAACTTTTCAGCTGATCCAGCGTGAGATCCTCGATCGCCTTTCCCTGCTCTTCGCAGGAGAGGACGATCTCGCCGACGATACCGTGGGCATCCCGGAAGGCGACCCCCTTCTTGACCAGATAATCCGCGACCTCGGTCGCATTCAAAAAGCCCTTTTTCACCGCGTTGTGCATGGTCTGGCGCTGTGCCTTCAGGGTGCCGATCATCCGCTCCATCATCTGCAGCGATCCGGTGACCACATCCAGCGCGTCATAGAAGGTGGACTTGTCCTCCTGCAGATCCTTGTTGTAGGCCAACGGGAGACCCTTCATCGCGCACAGCAGGGTGAGCAGATCTCCATAAACCCGGCCGGTGCGGCCGCGGACCAGCTCGGCGCCGTCGGGGTTCTTCTTCTGCGGCATGATGCTGGAGCCGGTGGTGTATCTGTCGTCCAGTACAATAAAGCCGAACTCGGAGCTGCTCCAGAGTACCAGCTCTTCGGCCAGACGGGACAGATGCATCATCAGAATACTGAAATCGGCCATCGTCTCGAGAACGAAGTCCCGGTCTGCTACCCCGTCCATGAAGTTACGGCAGGGACCGCCCGAAAAACCCAGCAGCTTGGCGGTATAGGCGCGGTCGATCTGGTGGGTGGTGCCGGCCAGTGCGCCGCAACCGAGCGGGGACTGGTCCATGATAACCAGCGCGCTGGACAGCCGCTTTTTATCCCGCTCCATCATCTCCCAGTAGGCCATCAGATAGTACTTAAAGGTCACTACCTGCGCGCGCTGGAGATGGGTGTATCCCGGCATGATCCAGGGATTTTCCTCCGCCACCCGCGCGAGGGTTTTCTGAAATGTCTCGATCAGCTCGATGACATAGGAGGTCTGCTCCTTGACATAGAGTTTCATGTCAACATTGCACTGATCGTTTCTGCTGCGGGCGGTGTGCAGCTTTTTGCCCACCTCTCCGACCTTGCGGATCAAATTCAGTTCCACAAAGGTATGTACGTCTTCATATTCCGGCCCATACACCAGCTCCCCGGCACGGTAGGCATCCCAGATCTGGTGCAATCCTTCGGTCAGCTGCGCGCCCTCCTCTTCGGTGAGCATCCCGCATTTAACCTGCATCGCCACATGGGCGAGACTGCCGCGGATGTCCGGCTCGATCAGCCAGTCGGTACGGCATCGCCCGCTGTTGAAACGCTGCATCAACGCATCCTCGTCCTCCCGGAATCTGCCGCCCCAAAGCCGTGTACTGTACGCACTTTCCATTTCTGAACACTCTCTTTCCATCCGCTTTTTGTTGACGTAGATAATTATACATTAAAATTAATAAATATTCAATTATTTTTTTAAAATACAGAAATATTTCCAATAAAATAAAAAGTAAGCGAGATAAATTTGATGAAATATTTCGAAAAAATGCATAAATAATCCGCCGGAGATTTTTCTCCGGCGGAGGGAAAAGCACTGTTCAGCAACAAGTCGGGGCCGAGGAGAGGGCGCGCAGCACCCGGGGTTTCTCCCGGCGGTAGAGAAAGGCGAGAGCCAGCAAAAACAGGCACCAACCGGTTCCGGTCGCGATGCTGACGCTGACCAGCCCCAGCGATCCGGCCAGCAGATAGGTCAAGGTGACCCGAATGGAGATCTGAAAGATGGTGCCGAACAGCGAGACATTGAGCTTGCCGATGCCGCGGAAGAATCCCTGCATTACATCCCCCATCGCGGGCAGAAGATAGAACGGGCACATTGCGTGCAGATACCGTACCCCTTCGGCGACCACCGCGGTCTCCCCGGCGTCGACAAAGAGCGCCGTCATCGGCGAGGCGAACAGATACATGAAGATAACCATCAGGATATCGTATCCCCAGGCCATCTTGCAGCCGTGTCCGAATCCCTCAAAGATCCGGTCGGGCTTGCGTGCCCCCTTGTTTTGGGCGATGAAGGTGGTGATGGCGGTCGCAATGCTGTTTCCGGGTGCGAGGACAAATCCTTCGATCCGGCTGACCGCGTTGAAGGCGGCAATGGTGTCGGTGCCCAGTGGATTGATCGCTCCCTGCAGCAGCAGTTTGCCGATGAAAAAGCAGGTCTGTTGCAGCGCGGCCGACTGGCTGTAACCGATGGTGGTGCGCAGCAGGCGGGAATCCAGCACAAGATCGCTGCGGCGCAGATGTAGCTGCGGAAACTGCTTTGCGGTGTACAGATAACACAGCAGCGCGCTGACCGCCTGCGCGAGAACGGTGGCGGCGGCCGCCCCGACGGCGCCCCAGTGGAAAACGGGCACGAAGAGCAGATCGAGCAGAATATTGATGACCGAGGAGATTACGAGAAAGTACAGCGGCGAGGCGGAATCTCCTGCCGCCCGCAGCGCGGCAGTATAGATATTGTACAGATAGCTGAAGACAAGACCGCCGAAGATCACCTGCAGATAGGCGGTCGCCTGTCCAATCAGCTCGGCAGGTGTCCGCAGAAGGTTCAGAATCTGGCGGATACAGAAAATTGCCGCCAGTGAGACCGCTGCGGTGAAGACGAGACCGGCCAAAATACAGGTGGAAAACTCCCGCCGGCATTTTTCCATATCGCCCTCACCCCAGAGGGTCGCCATATAAATTGAGGCGCCGGTGCAAAGTCCGATGACGGTGAAGAGCACGATGTTCATTACAGGCGAAGCAACCCCAAGCGCCGCCAGCGCCTGTTTGCCGACAAACCGACCGACGACGATTGAATCAACGGTGTTGTAGAGCTGCTGAAAGATATTGCCGATCAAGAGCGGCAGTGCAAACCGAAGGATCTGACTGCGCACTTTTCCGGTGGTCATGTCGATCGCAATGGATCTTTTCATCTCGATTCCCCCAAAAAAACGAAAATTACCCAAACCCCTTAAATTATTTTCTATTTTGCAACACAAAAAAGCCGGTTGTCAAATGAAACCGGCCTAAAACAAGAAATTACGAACAAATCGCATAGTAAAAATTTGTTTAAAAAGAAAAAATTTGTAAACTTGTGCTAAAAACAAAAGATTGATATAATAAAATTAATAAATAAAGCGCCGATATCGGACGGCAACTGGGGCGGATTGTTTTGAAAAATAAAAAACGCATCCTAAACAGGCGGGATCCGATCCGTATGACTGCGGCGGAGATCGTCGGTCTGCATCAGGAACAACATCGACGCGAGCAGCCGGAAGGGGTGCTCTGCCTGATTTATATTGTTTCAGGCGAGGGGATTTTGCGCGCACAGCAGCGGGAGGTTGTAGTGCAGGAGGATGATCTTGTCATCATCAATCCGGATCTTGGGTTTGAACTGCGGGCTGGACTGCAGCCGATGGAATACGGGCTGATCCGGATGGAGGAGGCAAGCTTTGATTTCAGTCACGCTGAAGTCGATTTTGCCGTGCTGCATTGTAATGAGTACCGGGAGCAGATCCGTTTTTATCTCAGGGAACTGTTGCATGAGCAGCGGGAAAAACTGCCATGCTGGGAAATTGCGCTGGAGAATCTGCTCAGCCTGATGGTCATCATCACCATCCGCAGGGGGAAGATCGCGCTGCTGTCCGAGACCAACCGCTCGGGCAAGGAGTGCAGCGCGGTGAAACGGTACATCGATGCAAATTTTGCCGAGGACATCACGCTGGATGTTCTGGCCGATCGCACCGGGCTGAACAAGTATTATCTGGTGCACGCCTTCACCAAGAACTATGGAATCTCCCCCATCAATTATCTGATTCGGCAGCGGATTATAGGATCCCAGCAACTGTTGCGGGAAACCGACTATAACATCGCGAAGATTGCGCAGCTGTCGGGATTCTCTTCCCAGAGCTACTTTTCCCAGAGTTTCAAACGGCAGACAGGAAAGACACCGGCGCAGTTCCGCAAAGAGTGCCAGAGCAAGACCGGAGAGCTTTAAAAAAGGAGACAGAGTTAGGTGTGGCAGAATAAGAAAACAACGCCGTAAAAAGGCCGCTTTTGCGCGGCTGCGTCCGAACGCAAAGCGTTCGGGCGTCAAAACGTTGGGGCAGCTCTGCTGCCCGCGACATCCACAAAGGGTGCCGTATCCAACGCCAAATGGCGTTGGATGAGGCGTTT
>DXIA01000046.1 GCA_019113125.1 Candidatus Pygmaiobacter gallistercoris
GGGAAAAACACAGGATGAGAACACCATACTCCTAAGCGGCAGTTCGTTCGGATCCGGCTGAGCCCGAACCCTGCATATCGGCCGCATCTGGCCCCGTACCCACCGGAGTGCTCCTTCGGGATTGTATTGTCCCCCATTTTCCGGTAGAATGGAATTGCAGACCGAAGAAGTGACATTGCGCAACGAGGAGGGATTCTATGAACGGCAACTGGCTTGATCTCTTGAAAAAGATTCGAAACTGTCTTCTCATCGGACTCGCCGTCATCTTTTTGGAATGCCTCTTTTTGGCCTTCTTCTCCATCGGGTTAAACGGCATAGGAGACCCGAGTATCCTGATCATGGGGGTTGGGTTCTTCCTCGCCTTTGAACTGGTCGTCTGCACAGCGGTAATCCTCGCAAAGATCGACAGGATGAACACCAAAAAAGACAAATCATAAAGCCCCTCTTCTCGGGGCGGTTTCTCTCTCCCATGCAGCAGACCGGTGCCGGTCCAACTGGGAGATGGCCGGGATATTTCCCGGCCTTTTTTCTGTCGCGGGACCGATGTTCCGCTTGCCGGCAGGGAGAAATCCGGCACCGGTCTGTCTGATCCAGCCCCCATTCGGGCATACTAACTAAGGCCGATGCGACAAAGGAGGGCTTGCGGATGACACAATCAGGACAAAAGGGCTTTGAGGGCTGGTATTTCAAACACCAGAGAGGAGAGGAGATGGTCGCCTTCATTCCCGGCCGGGCAGAGAGCGGCCCCTTCCTTCAGATGATCTCTCCACAGGGTGCACGGCAATTTGCGGTCTCCCGCCTCACGGCCGGCGGCGGGATGGTTCGGGCCGACCGGTGCTGGTTCTCCACACGGGGCTGCCACATCGAGCTGCCCGGAGTGCGGGGGGGAATCGTCTACGGTCCCCTCTCCTCTCTCTCCTGCGACATCATGGGACCGTTTCGGTTTCTCCCGATGGAGTGCCGGCACGGGGTGATCAGCATGGTCCACACGCTGCGGGGCACCCTTTGGATCGACGGGCAGCCCCACCGCTTTGACGGCGGGCAGGGCTATATCGAAAAGGACAGCGGGATCTCCTTTCCCCGCTGGTATCTCTGGGTGCAGTGCAACGACTTTTCCGCGCCCTGCTCGGTCATGCTCTCGGTCGCCGCGGTTCCGCTTGGTCCGATCTCCTTTCGGGGGTGCATCTGCGCGCTGCTCTACCGGGGCAGGCCGTACCGATTCGCGACCTACCGGGGGGTGCGGATTCTCCGCTTTTCGCCGCGGCGGGTCTGTCTGGCCCAGGGGCGGCGGTTGCTCGATCTCACCCTGGCCCCCCGCGACGCGGGGCACCCGCTGCGGGCGCCGCAAAACGGGCGGATGTCCGGCTGCATCCGGGAGAGCTGCGCCGCCCGGATGCGGTTGCGGCTGCGGGAGGACGGCGAAACGGTGCTGGATCTCGGCAGCGCGCGGGCCGCGTATGAATTTGTCCCACCGCCGCAGGCGCATAACCCGGCGACTGCCGCGGCATACTAATTCTTGGGGAGGTTGATTGGATGGACAACAAAAACGGATTTACCATTACAAACCGCGACCATCTGCTGCGGGCGTGGGAGAATGCCACCGAACTGGTTCGGGACTACCAGGCCTATGCCCGCGAGGCGCGGGCGGAGGATGCGGCGCTGGCCGACCTGTTCTCCGCCTGCGCAGAGGAGGAGGCGGTGCGGGCGGCGCAGTTCCGCGACCTTCTGTGCGGGTATGAGGGAAGATAACCGCGGTCACAAAAACGGCCGGTCACTGAAGTGACCGGCCATTTTCTTGTCATCGATTGAGCCACCAGACCCCGAGGTTGAGCCAGCCGGCGAAGGTCACCCAGAGCAGATAGGGCACCTCGAGCAGCGCGGCAGCGAGATCGAGCTTTGCAAAGGAGAGAATCATCCAGAGGATCAGCAGCCAAAGCGCGCCGAGCCAGAAGAGGGCGGCGAGAAAGTTCTGCAGCCCGAAGAAGAGCAGGCTCCAGCCAAAGTTAAAGGCGAGCTGCAGCCAGAACGCCCAGAGCGCCCGGGTGCGCTGCAGGCTCGGCGCACAGGCGGCGATCCGGGCGGCGCTGATCCCCATCACGAGGTAGAGCAGCGTCCAGACGATCGGAAATACGATGCCGGGAGGCGAGAGGGGCGGCTTTTCGATCCCCTCGGCGTAGAGCTGCGTCCCCTCCCGGGTGAGAAATCCCGCGAGGGCGCCGGTCCCTTCCGCGACCAAAATCCAGAACAAGTACCGTTTCCAGCCAACCCGATTCATCCGATCCGTCCCCCTTTTTCGTACCCCTATTTTATGTCGCGGCACCGGGATTTATGCAGCTTGACAGGCCGATTGCGCGGGTCTATGATAGAAAGGCAAAATCTTTGTAAATTTTTGGGGCGAGGAAAGGACAACAAACGCGGCATGAAACTGGAATGGAAAGACTACTACACGATGAACCTGCCCGAGATTGACAACGACCACAAGCAGCTGTTCCGGATCGCCCAGCGGATCGTCGAGATGGTAGACGAGACCGGAAACGCCGATGACCGGACCCGGTTTTTCGTGGTGCGGGAAGGGGTGAAATACCTCAAGACCTACTTTGCCGAGCACGCAGTGCGGGAGGAGGCGTATATGCGCAGCATCGGGTATGAGCACTACCTCGACCACAAGCGGCTGCACGACGAGTTTCAGATCGTCGAGATCGGTCGTTTCGAGAAGGTGATCTCCCGGGGCAGCTGCACCCGAGAGGAGGTGCTCGACTTCGTCGGCGCGGGGGGTCGGCAAATTCTTTGTCGCGTCGGGGGACCGCAGCTGGCTGGAATACCAGGGATAAGGAGGAGCGCATGGAACAAAAGCCCTTTGAGAGCTGCGCGGTGACCGGCCACCGGCCCACCCGCTTTGCCTTCCGGTATGATGAGAGCGATCCTCGGTGCGCCGCCCTTAAACAGCAGCTGCGATGTCAGCTGATCCGGCTCTGCCGGCGGGGGGTACGCCGGTTCTGGGTCGGCGGAGCGCTCGGGGTGGATCTCTGGGTTACCGAGGCGCTGTTGGCGCTGCGGGCGGAGGGGTGCTACGCCCCCGAGATCTGCCTCGCAGTGCCGTTTGAGGGGTACGATGCCGGCTGGAGCGAGGCCGACCGGCAGCGGATGGCGGCAGTCCGCCTGGCCTGCCAGCAGGTGGCGGTGGTGACCGACGGGGCAGACCCGGCCGAGGACTTCAAGGTCCGCAACCGGTATATGGTCGACCGGGCGGACTGCCTGCTCGCGGTCTGGGACAGCGACCGGCGGCGCAGCGGCACCGGCATGACCGTCCACTACGCCGAGCGGCTCGGGCTGCCGGTGCTGGTGATCCACCCCGACACTCTAAAGGTGCGCTACCTGCTGCCGGAACAACGGGGAAAGCTGACGCAATTTTAGGTGTGTTCGAATAAGAAAACGTAACTTTCCTGTAGAAAGTACAACTTCCATTCGGAAGTTGTGTTCTGCTGTGGACTTTTGGTGTAAAAAGCACGCAGAGCGGCCCTCCAAACCACCAAGGCTTGAGGGGCCGCTCTTTGCACTTTCTCTATCCAAGATTCTGGGACGGAATATACAGACATCCGTTCCGGATGTTACAGGCAGTATAAAAAGGTGATTTTGATGTTGGGGCAAGGAAAAGCGCCTCGTCCAACACCATTCGTGTTGGATATGGCACCCTTTGTGGATGTCATGGGCAGCAGAGCTGCCCCGGGGTTTTGTGCGCCCGAACCGGATGCAGGCGCGCAAAAGCGGCCTTTTTACGGCGTTGTTTTCTTATCCTGCCACACCTTTTACCTTTCCTCTTTTTTGTCTCACAGGCTGATCCGCATGGCGTCCTTCACCCGGCGCATCGTCTCGTTGCCAATCTGATTGGCCTTGTCGCTGCCCGCCTGGATGATCTGCCGCACCTCGTCGAGGTGGGACTCATAGTAAGCACGGCGCTCCCGGATCGGGTCGAGCATCCGGTTGAGGGCGGCGGCCAGTTTCTTCTTGCAGGCGACACAGCCGATGCTGCCCGCCTTGCAGTCGGCGCAGATCTCGTCGTGCTCCTCCTTGTTGAAGACCTCGTGGTACCGGTTGACGACGCAGATCTCGGGGTGGCCGGGATCCTTCGCGGTGATCCGGCTGGGGTCGGTGACCGCGCTGCGGACCTTCTGCTCCACCGAGGCGGCATCGTCCGACAGGTAGATCGCGTTGCCCAAGCTCTTGCCCATCTTGGCATTGCCGTCAAGGCCGGCGAGCCGCGGGCACTCGCTGAGCAGGATTTCGGGCTCGGTCAGTGTCTCCCCGTAAAGATCGTTGAACCGGCGCACGATCTTGCGGGCCAGCTCAAGATGAGGGCGCTGATCCTCCCCCACCGGCACCAGATGCGCACCGCAGAAGGTGATGTCCGCCGTCTGGCTGACCGGATAGCCGAGAAAACCGATGGTCAGATCGTCATAGCCATAGGCGGCCGCCTCGGTCTTGATGGTCGGATTGTGCCGCAGTGTATTGACGGTGACCAGCAGCGAATAGATCTCGGTCAGCTCGGCGATCGCGGTGATCTGGCTCTGCTGCACCAGCGTGATCTTTTCGGGATCCAGTCCGACCGACAGGTTGTCGATCGCGACGTCGTAGATGCTGCCACGGATCAGGTCCGGATTTTCAAAATGGGTGGTCAGCGCCTGGATGTCCGCCAGCAGGATAAAGCTGTCGTACTCGTTCTGCAGCCGCACCCGGTTGACCAGGCTGCCGACATAGTGACCCAGATGCAGCTTGCCGGTGGTGCGGTCACCGGTCAGAATCCGTTTTTTCTCTTCCATCTTTCTCTCTCCTTTTTGCCGTGTATGCCGTCCGGCTGCGGGGAAATAAAAAACGCCCCGCGTCCCGCCATCGGGACGCGGGGCGCACTGCGCTCCGTCGCTCTGCCACCCTTGGGCCGCTATGCATACGCTTTTGATATGCTCCCCGGGGTAACGGCCGGGACTGCCGTCGACGCCTACTGCGACCGGATGGCCGGTTCGGGCCGCCCTCATGAGTCCATTTCATCCGTTCTTCCGCGCTGCATTTTCACCGGCGGCAGCTCTCTTTCGGGGAAGAGGGCGGATCTACTCCTCTCAATCAGCGGTTTGTTTTATTATAGCGCGCGCGGGCGCGGGGTGTCAAGCAAGTCCCTCTGCGTAGTCGGAGAGCTTTGCAAGCCCTTCCTGCAGCTCCCGGGTCCCACATCCATACCCCAGCCGGAAACTCTTCTCCTCTCCAAAGCAATCCCCCGGTACCACCAGGGCGCCGGTCTGCTCGAGCAGTCCGCGGCAAAAACTGACCGAATCAAGATCGAAATCATACCGGATCAGCGCGGTGGTGCCGGCCCTCGGCGGCAGCAGGGAGAACTTCGGGTTTTCTTTCACCCATCCCAGCAGCAGCCCGAGGTTGGTTTTGACCAGTTCGATGTTCCGCGCGAGAATCTTCTCCTTATTCTGCAGCGCCAGCGCCGCGATCTGCTCATCCAGCATCCCGCAGCTGATCAGGCTGTAATCCCGATGGGAGAGGCAGGCTCTGCGCACCGTGTCATCCCGGGTGGCGATCCAGCCCAGCCGGATACCGGCCATCGAAAAGACCTTGGACATGCTGCTCACGCTGATTCCCTTTTCATAGAGATCGGCGACCGATGCGGTCATCCCGCCGTCCTGGTTCAGTCCCCGGTAGACCTCGTCGCAGAGCAGCCATGCGCCGGCCGACCGCGCGATGCCGACAATCTCCTCCAGCATGTTCTGATCCATCAGCGCGCCGGTGGGGTTGTTCGGGTTATTGATGCAGATCATCTTCACCCCGCCCGCTGCCATCCGGCGCAGCTCTCCGAGATCCGGCAGCCAGCCGTTTTCCTCCCGCAGCCGGAGCAGCTCCACCTTCGCCCCGAAAGAGGCCGGGATCGAGTAGAGCTGCTGGTAGGTCGGCAGCACCGAGATCACCCGGTCTTCCGGCTCGGTCAGAGAATAGAAGATCAGATGATTTGCCCCCGCCGCCCCGTGGGTGGCGATGATCTGATCGGGCCGGATGGTGCGGTAGAGCCCGCAGATTCCCCCGAGGTAGCCCGGTGCACCGACAATGTCCCCATAGGTCAGTCGGCGGGATGCGAGCTGATCGAGAAATTCCTGACGCGGTGCCCCACAGAGCGCAAGCAGCTGCTCGAGCGAGATCGAGTCGACACAGGTCTCTGCGATGTTGCAGCTGGCCTGTGTCTC
>DXIA01000006.1 GCA_019113125.1 Candidatus Pygmaiobacter gallistercoris
GACGAATATTACGTTTTCCAGAGGGAGGAATATGACCCTCCGGACACCTGGGGAGAACTTCTGGACGAGGTAAATCTCTCTGGCGTGCTGGACCTTACACATTTTTCGGAGAATGGAGACGGTCCGGACAGCAGCCACTTTGCGCTCGAGAGCGACGATGCCCTGTGGGAGCTTTTGTCCGGGTGCCGGAATGCGCCCTTTGTGGAAGATCAGAACTGGACGGCGGCGGACGGAAATTATCTCAGCTTTACGGTGACTTCCGAGCCGCTCGGGGTTTACAGGGTGGCGCTGTATGTGACTGAAGACGGATACCTGTGGACCAATGCGTTCGGCTGGCAGTATCTGTTCTGCATCGGCGAGGAAAACGCAAAACAGATCATCGGCTGGGCAAAAGAGCATTCCGTCAAAGCGGCGTATGCGCCCTACCAGAATTCGATTGTCGGCCTGGTCACCGGGATCACCGAAGAGGAGCTGCTGGTGGATGACTCGATCCTCTGCAACGATCCGGCAAACGGCAGGGTCTTCCGGGTGCCGCTGGAGGATCTTCGGATCTCCCGCTATCTCGACTGCGGGATGGTCGGGGTTGGAGATACAGTACAGGTATTGTATGAGGGAGAGATCGAGGGAACAACCGTCTCGGGTGCGGTCTCGCTGGAAAAGGTGACCATCTCCGGCTGACCCGACCAGCAGAAACAACAGAGCGGACAGAGACACAAGGTCTTTGTCCGCCTTTTTTATCTGATCCTGTTTTTTTCTCCCCATTCGCACATGCTGTCCAGAATCGGAATCAGGGATTTGCCCCGTTCAGTCAGGCTGTACTCCACCTTCGGCGGGATCTGAGGGTATTCCTCCCGGTGGACGAGCCCGTCCGCCTCGAGCTCCTTGAGGGTGGTGCTCAGCGTCTTGTAGGAGATGGTTTTGATGTACTTCTTCAGCTCATTGAACCGCACCACCTGAAATCCCATCAGGGCATACAGGATAAACATCTTGTACTTTCCCTGAATTAAGGACATGGTGTAGTTGAACCCGGTCTCTTCCAGGTTGGCGTCCCGGATGCATTCGATGCTCATGCTACGCTCTCCTTAAAGTAAGTATATAGTCTGTATTTCAGCATCGCACTTTCATGTGCGTACTTGTTCTGATTTTCATTCTTGATATAATCATAATATAGAAAGCGGATAAAGTCAATCTGAGACAGATGGAAAGGGGTCACAAGCATGGCAAAGAATTTTGGAGTCAAACCGTATCTGTTCCCGATGCCGACCTATATGATCGGCACCTACAACGAGGACGACTCGGTCGATGTGATGATGATGGCATGGGGCGGAATCTGCGCCGAGGATATGGTCGCGCTGAACCTTGAGGCCGAGCACAAGACGGTGGCAAATCTCGAGACCCGCAGGGCTTTCACCCTCGCGGTGCCGGGGGCGGACACGCTGCGGGAGTCGGATTTCTTCGGCATCGCCAGCGCCAACAAGGTCGCGGATAAATTCGTGCGCACCGGGCTGCATGCCGTCCGCAGCGAGCGGGTGGATGCCCCGGTCATCACCGAGTATCCGCTCACGCTGGAGTGCGAGGTGGTCGAGATGCAGTCGCAGCCCTATGGACTGCGGGTGCTGGGTCGGATCATCAATGTACTGGCCGACGAAAGGATTCTGGACGACGACGGCAGGATCGACGCCGGCAAGCTGCAGGCGTTTGCCTTTGATCAGATGCAGAACGGCTACTATGCAATCGGCGAGAAGATCGGGCAGGCGTGGCACAGCGGTGCAAAGCTGATGAAGAAATAAGCCGGCGCCGGCGGAGATAAGACAACCAAGAGAAGGAGAAAATTGAGATGGAAAAGATTACACTGCCAAAAGCGTCCCAGCTGACCTCCCCCAATCCGGTGACGGTGGTCTGCACCCAGAAACCGGATGGTTCCACCAACCTCGCCACCGTGTCCTGGTGGACCTATCTCTCCTATCACCCGGGGATGATCGCCTATGCGATGGCCAAGACCTCCTACAGCGGCGAGATGGTGCGGGCCAATAAAAAGGTGATCCTCACCATCCCCGGCGCCGAGATCGCCGAGGCGGTCCTCGGCTGTGGTACCACCACCGGCCGCGATACCGACAAGGTCTCAAAGTTCGGCATCGAACTGGCCGAGGTGGCGGGCAGCTCGATCAAAATTCCGGCACACAGCCGCGTCGCGATTGTCTGCAGTCTGAAGGAGTACCACGAGGTGGGAGACCACTATCTCTACCTCTGCGAGGTGGAACAGGTCTACGGCGACGAGTCCGAAGAGGCGCTGTTTGCCTGGAATGGGTATTCCCAGATTCGCCCGGCAAAATAATGCTCGACGGGGTGTGCTGGTAGTTGAAAAGAGCCAACTGATCTTTGGATCAGTTGGCTCTTTTTCGACGGCATCATTTGCCTGATTCGACGGGCTGGCGCACGCTGTCCCGCCAGATGGGGGTGGTGCGGATCAGCGAGCAGCGGTAGGGCAGGGAAGGGGTCCGGATGCGGCTCAAAAGAAGATCGGCGGACATCCTGCCGATGGCGGCACTCGGAATCTCGGCGGTGGTCAGCGCGGGGGCGATGACGGCGGACTCCGGGCTGCCGTCAAATCCGGTAATCATCACATCCTTTGGGATGGAAACCCCTCTTTTTTGCAGTGCGCGCATCACACAGATGGCGAGATAGTCGTTGGCACAGACAAACCCATCGGGCAGATGGGGCATGGCGTCCAGCTGTGCTTTCATCCAGTCGGGATCGCCGTGATGAGAGTTTACATTTTGAATCAATAAATGTAAACAAAAATGGCCCGCAACAGGCAATCCGATCCCGAAGGAGAAAAGAGTGGGCCCTGGTTGAATTTTACAAAATGATGTCCCGCCTTTCGGGTTGCTCAGCCTGCAACGCACCCGGAGCTGCCCATCGGCAAGGAGAAAAGATGAAACGTACAAACTTGACCCGGTCACCCTCCCCACTCAGCCGGAAATGGAACCGCCTGCGGCGAAAATCTCCCTATCTGCTGATGCTGTTTCCCGCGGTTTTGGTCGTGTTCCTGTTCAGCTATCTGCCGATCTACGGCATCCTGATTGCCTTTCAGGATTTCATGCCCGGCGACAAGATCCTCTCGGACTCCACCATCTGGGTGGGCTTTTACAACTTCAAGCGTTTCTTCAGTGATCCACAGTTCTGGCCGCTGATGAAGAACACCTTTCTGCTGTGCATCATCGGGTTCCTCATCGGCTTTCCGTTTCCGATCATTGTGGCACTGTCCATCAACGCGCTCAAGGGCAAGCGGACCTCAAAGTTTTTGCAGACCATCTTCACCGCACCCCACTTCATCTCGCTGGTGGTTCTGGTCGGCATGCTGCAGCTCTTCTTCGGCCGGTACGGGCTTGTAAACAATATCGTTGCAAATCTGGGCGGCGAGCGGTTTTCCTACTTTTTGGAAAATTCCGCGTTTCGACCACTCTATATCCTGTCGAGCAACTGGCAGGACTTCGGCTGGAGCGCTATCATCTACATCGCCGCACTTTCCAACGTGGACCCGCAGCAGCATGAGGCGGCCAAGCTGGACGGTGCGACCCGGTTCCAGCGGGTGCTCTATGTGGACATCCCCGCGATCATGCCGATCATCAGCGTG
>DXIA01000047.1 GCA_019113125.1 Candidatus Pygmaiobacter gallistercoris
GCACCGAACCGCCTTTGCCCCAGTATATACCGTAAAATGTCCTTGTGTTACCTCTTTTTGCTGTAAATCAGATAGAGCGATCCCTTTTCCACCGAGACCTCACCCCAGTCCTCCTGGATTTCATTGCTGACCCCAATTGGAAAACTTGCGGTAATCTTCGCTTTTTCAAGGGAATATTTCATACCGGTCAGGGTGACCCCTTCTGCGGTGCCGTCCGCCGCAAAGATTGAAAAATAGCAATTCTCCTGCCGGGGCAGCCGCAAAGTGCCCTCATGCAGTGCGCTGACTGCGGACCCCTGTCCCACCATCCAGCATCGCACCCCGCAGCGGGTAAGCCAGAGAACCGTGTTCATATTTGCAATGGTGTGGTCCAGTCTGCCGCCAATACAGCCGAGCAGCAGCACCTCGCCAAAACCGCGCTCAACAATCAGCCGGGCAGCATAGTTGGTATCGGTGTCGTCCTTTTCGGTCGGCAGTGTAATCAGATCCGGGATTCCCTGTGGCTGCGGGCAGGAGTCCCAGTCGCCGAGGCAGAGATCCGGTTTCAGTCCAAAACGACGAGCCGCAAGCAAACCGGCATCGGCTGCCCAGAGGGTGTCATCCGGCCGCAGCAGCGCGATTTCTTCCTCGGCAATCGGACCACCGCCGAGCACGACGCATCGCCCGCTGGCATCTTTATCTCTCATTGCGCTCCCACTCCTTAACCATCTCTGCATCCTTATACATCAGCAGATAGTTTTCATACCGCTGCGGATGAATCTCTCCCGACTCAACCGCAGCGCGCACCGCACAGCCCTTTTCGCTTCGGTGGGAACATCCGGTAAACCTGCACGCGGTCAGATAGGGCGCAAATTCCGGAAAGCAGAACTGCAGATTCTCCTTGAGAATCGGATTGGCGCGTTCCATCTCAAGAGAGGAAAACCCCGGCGTATCCGCGATCAGTCCGCCAAAGGCCTCGAAGAGTTCCACCTGGCGGGTGGTATGTCGTCCTCGTCCGAGTTTTTTGCTGATCTCCCCCGTCTGTTGGTCCAGCTGCGGAATCAGACGGTTGAGCAGTGTGGATTTTCCAACGCCGGAGTTGCCGGTAAATGCGCATACCTTTCCACAGATCAGCTCCCGGATCCGGTCGAGTGCAGAAGTGTTATCGGGTGCCGTAATCAACAGCTCGATGCCACTGCGTGCATAGATATCACAAAACTTCTCCGGATCGGCAAGATCGGTTTTTGTCGCAACCAGAACCGGTGTGATCCCCTTGTCCAGAGCGATGGCGCACATCCGATCGAGAACAAGATAATTCGGGCTCGGCTCCACCGTAGCCGCCACAACAAAGAGAAGATCAAGATTTGCGATCGGCGGGCGGATCAGCGCGTTTTTCCGCGGTGCGATCTGCGCAATTACCGTGCTGTCCTGCTCGGTTTCCAGTGTTACAAGATCACCCGCCAAAGGGGATATTCCCCTCTTGCGGAATATCCCCTTTGGTTTGCAGGTGACAAGGCCCTCAGCGGTCTTAACATAGTAGAATCCGCCGATTCCCTTCATGATTCGATTTTCGAACTGTAGTTGTTGTGCCATTTTGGTTGTCTCGGTTTTTTATGTTTGGTTGATACGCTTTTTCCCTTCAGTCTGAGTCGGCCGGAACCGAAGAAGAGTCAGAAGACGAGGATCCGGAAGACGATGTGGACTCCGAAGATGACGAATCCTCCGAGTCGGGCGTTGGCGTCGGCTCAGGTACAGAGGAGACCGGAGTTCCCTTAATCACAAACGATTTTCCGTCAAGCTCGGTGTCAAAATCAATTTCAAATGTCTTTTTTATGGATCCGTTGGTGACCGTGATCGTCCCTGTCCCCTCGGTGCCGACCGCGGTAAAGGTCCAGGTCCGGTTGCTGCCGGTCAAGGCGAAGGAACTGGTGCCGCCGGGGAAGGTCGCCGACCAGGTACCATTCTCGACATTTTCATCGAAGGTAATGGTGATCGTCAGTTTTTTCTCCACCGGCTTGCCGTTGCTCACCTGAATATTGACCTTTGTGCCGACCGAAACCATGCTGCCTGCCACCGGATCCTGCGAGATGATCGTTCCCTCCGGCAGATCACTATTCACCTGCGTCTGGGTGCCGAGCCGCAGTCTTCTCGCCTCAAGCGCCTTCTGCGCCTCGGTTGTGCTGGTCAAATTGATGAGATTCGGCACCGAGACTTTGGTATTGGTGCGATTGTTCCGGCTGATATACAGCGTCACCGTCTGACCGCTCTCAAGGGTTGTCCCAGCTGCCGGATCGGTGCGGATCACCTTGTTCTCCTCCACCGAATTATTCTCTTCGGGAACAATGCTGGCCATCAGCCCCAGTTCGGTGAGTTTCTTTTCTGCCTCACCGCGGGTCATATTGGACAGATCCGGGACCGCGACCTCCTGTTTGCCCAGGCTGACCCGCAATGTAATGGTAGAGCCCTGTTTTACTATCTTGGGTGGCTTGGGACTCTGGTCAAAGATCACGCCCTCTTCAACATTGGTGTTATAAACCTCTTCTATCTCAAATTCAAAGTTCTCATTTTTTTGAGCCTCGGCAAGGGTCATGCCGGTAAAACTGGTAACTTCGACATCAGGCTTTGAACTGAACAGGCCGCTGGTGCGAAAGATCAAAAAACAGAGAATTGCCGCGCCGACCGCGAAGGCAACCGCCATTCCCGCCAAAATCGGAACAGTCAACCAGAGCTTGGATTTTTTCTTTCCGCCTTTTTGATTTTTTCGACGGCTTTCCGCGGCAGCCGCCTGCTGTTTTTTCGATCTGCTTACCACTTTGTCAATATACCTCGTTGGTGAATCATTTTTCAGATATTCGTATTGAAACCGGACACTCGGATTCTTCTTGAACTCCTCGATCGCAGCCAGCATCTCCCCCGCTGTCTGATATCGAAACCGAACATCCTTTGCCATCGCCCGCATTGTGATGGCCTCCAGGGGCTGTGGAATTTCCGGATTGATCTTCCGCGGCGGAATCGCTTCATCCGAGATCTGTTTAATCGCCACCGAGACCGCGCTGTCGCTCTCAAACGGCAATTTACCGGTCAGCATCTCATACATCATCACGCCGACCGAGTAGAGGTCCGCCCGCAGGTCGATGTCGTCTCCTTTTGCCTGTTCCGGACTGATATAGTGCACCGACCCGATCGCCTTGTTCGTCGCGGTGTGGGTCTCTCCGCGTGAAAACCGCGCGATGCCGAAGTCCATCACCTTGATGGAACCGTCCGCCAAAACCATGATATTCTGGGGCTTAATGTCCCGGTGAACAATCCCCTTGTTATGGGCATGCTGCAACGCCTCAAGAGTCTGGGTAACAAAGTGCAGCGTTTCCCGCCAGGTCAGCACATGACGCTCTTTGATGTAATCCTTGAGGGTGACTCCATCGATATACTCCATCGCGATATACTGTACCTTATCGGACACACTGACATCGAAAACCTTCACGATGTTGGGATGGGAGAGCAGTGAGATCGCCTTGGATTCATTCTTGAACCGACGTACCAACTCCTCATTGCCGAGGAATTCATCCCGCAGGATTTTCACCGCGACCACACGATTCTCCAAAAGATCCTTCGCCTTATAGACATTGGCCATCCCGCCAACACCGATCAGCTCTTCGATCTCGTAGCGACCGTCCAGCCGCTTGCCGATATACATATCCATTTCAGACCTCCGTCGACTCCATCTTGAGCAGTACTGCGGTAATGTTGTCCTGCCCACCGGTTTCCAGCGCCGCCTGCACCATCTTGTCCGCCGATGTAAAAAAATCTTCCTGTCCGAGAATTTCACAAAGTTCTTCCTCGGTGGTAAAGTTGGTCAAACCGTCACTGCAAAGCAGAAAGGTATCTCCCTGTTCCGCGGTGCACTCGCTGTATTCCGCTCTCAATTTCGGGTTCACTCCGACCGCCCGGGTGATGAGGTTCTTATTTGGGTGAACCTCCGCCTCCTGCGGGGTAAGAGATCCCTTTTCGACCATCTCCTGCACCATCGAGTGATCCCTTGTCAACCGGATCAATTTTCCTGCGCGGTAGAGATAGGCGCGGGAGTCGCCGGCATGAATGATCTGTGCGGTTCCGCGCTTGACCACCATCGCCACCAGCGTGGTTCCCATTCCCCGTTTGGTGGGATCCGCGCAGGCAAGATCGAAGATCTCCCCGTTCGCATGCTCCACCGCCTGTTCGAGCAGCCTGCGAATCTGGTCCTGACCGAGCTCGGGAACCAGTTTTTGCGAGAGCTCCTCCTCCATTACACTGACGGCGATCCCGCTCGCGACCGCGCCGCCCCGCGCACCGCCCATTCCATCGCAGACCACCGCCCAAACGGTATCGTCCGCCTGACGTCCCGCGCGATAGTTGTCCTGGTTTTCAGACCGGCGTTTGCCGATATCGGTCCTGCCAACGATCTTCACCGCGGCATTTCCCCCTTTCTGGCCTCCTCCTGTCTCAACTGTCCACAGGCGGCGCTGATATCTGTCCCAAGTCTTCTGCGCACCGTCGCATTGACCCCCATCCGCTCGAGCAGTGCGCGAAATCGCTCGACATTTGCCGCATCGCTGGCGGAGTAGGGCGAACCGTCAACAGGATTGATCGGAATCAGGTTGACATGTGCCCCCATGCCGCGGATCAGCTCAGCCAGTTCTCTTGCAGTTTTGGGGCTGTCATTGACCCCTTTGACCATCGAGTACTCAAAGCTGATCCGCCGCCCGGTGATTTTCTGATACTCCCGACAGGTAGGCATCAACTGTTCCAGCGGAAAGGCGTCATTGATCGGCATCATCGAGGAACGCATCCGGTTATTGGGCGCATGCAGCGAAATCGAGAGGGTCAGCCCTAGTTTCTCCTGTGCCAGCTGCCGGATTTTCGGCACCAGCCCGCAGGTCGACAGGCTGATGTTCCGCATCCCGATATTCAACCCGTTGGGTGAAGAAATCAGATGCAGAAACTTGAGAACATTGTCATAGTTGTCCAGCGGCTCCCCGATGCCCATCATTACAATGTGGGAAATCCGCTCCCCAAGCTCTGCGCCGGCAGCATAAACCTGCGCGGCAATCTCCCCCGCCGTCAGCGGACGGACAAGACCGTTTTGGGTCGAGGCGCAAAAACGGCAGCCCATGCGGCAGCCCACCTCGCTGGAGACACAGATGGTGTTGCCGTAATGGTACCGCATGATCACGCTCTCAATGCAGTTGCCGTCCGGCAGCCGGAACAAGAACTTCACCGTACCGTCCTTTGATACCTGCTTGCGCGCCACCGTGAGAGATTCGATCTCCGTCTGTGCATCCAGCAGCGCAATCAGGGATTTGGGAATATCGGTCATCTTGGAAAAATCCGTAACCCCACGTTGATGCAGCCAGCGAAAGATCTGCCGGGCACGGAAAGCGGGTTGACCGAGACCGGCTATGTAATCTGCCAGCTCCTGCTCGGACAGGGATGTAATTTTCAGCTTGGTTTCACTCATTTTACCACAATCTCTCCAAACATGCCACAAAAAAACCATCGGTGTCACAGCGGCCGGGCAGGAAGGTCATCATACCATCCTCCCGCAGCGCACCGGGACAGTCGAGAATCGGGAACACTGCCGGCCGAAACTCCCGGTGCCGGCTGAGAAAATCCGTCACCACCTGTTGGTTTTCTTCCGGGTTGAGCGTACAGGTGGAATAGACCAGCCTGCCGCCCGGCTTGAGCGCGGCAGCACCCGTCTCGAGAATCGCGCGCTGGGTCTGTATCAGTCTTGGCAGATCTCTCAGATCTTTATACCGGATATCCGGTTTTTTTGCAAGAACGCCGAGCCCCGAACAAGGGACATCGCAAAGCACCCGATCCATTCCGAAAAGTGTTGGATTGCTGCGGGTCGCATCGTTACAGAGTATCTTTGCACATCCGATGCCGAGCCGATTCAGCAGCTTTTCAATCAGTGAAAGACGGCTTGCCGCCGCATCGCAGCTAAACAGTTCTCCTCGATTTTCCATCCGCTGTGCGAGGGTCGCGGATTTTCCGCCCGGCGCCGCACAGAGGTCCAATACCCGCTGACCCGGTTGCGGATCAAGAACGGCGGCAGCTATCTGGGACGCTGTTCCCTGCACATGAAAAAGTCCCCCGCGAAATGCCTCCAGCCGGGTGATCTCCCCCGCCCCCTTCAGGATAAGACCGTTCTCAATGCCGGCGGATTCAGCGCAAATCCCCTGTTGCGCAAGCTGTTGGACAAGGGATTCCGCATCCGTCTTGAGGGTATT
Organism: Candidatus Pygmaiobacter gallistercoris; assembly: GCA_019113125.1. GTDB lineage: Bacteria > Bacillota > Clostridia > Oscillospirales > Ruminococcaceae > Pygmaiobacter > Pygmaiobacter gallistercoris. The sequence continues at coordinate 6,249 of DXIA01000047.1, forward strand.
GACCCGAATCGCCATGGCGGGAGTGGAAAAACTTGCAGCAAGAATTTCTTCCGCCTGTGCACCAAACGCGTGGTACAACAGCGCGGCAACCGGATCTGAGACGGAATAGAGAATCCCCAGCCGTTCGACTTCATTGCTAAACTGCGGATCCCAGGGGCCACCGGAACGGCGCAGCACGGCATTTACCATACCGGCCGCGGAGCTCTTGCCCAGCGCACGGGTCAGTTTGACCGACTCACTGACGGCGGCGGCGGCCGGGACGCTGTCCATATAGAGAATCTGATAGAGTCCAAGCCGCAGCGCTGCCCGCACCTCGGCATCCAGACGGGCAATCGGCTTTTTCAGATAGCGGGAAAGCCGCGCATCCAATGTCCTCTGCCGTTCCAGCGTCCCGTAGGTCAACCGCGCGGCAAACGCCCTGTCCCGCGGGGCAAGCCCGCTGTTTTCCATCAATCCCGCCAGCACAAGGTTCGCATAGCCGCCCCGCTCGACCCGGATCAGTGCCTGTGCTGCAAGGGTGCGCGTGCTGCGGGCAGTCATGGCGCTCAATCCCGGTTGCGGCGTCCCGCGATCAGGATCAGCCGCAGAAGATTTGCAAGCGCGGTCGCCAGCGCGGCAACATAGGTCAGCGCCGCAGCAGAAAGCACCTGCCGCACTCCGACCTCCTCCGCGTCCGAAACCATACCGCTCGAGGAGAGAATCTCGACTGCACGGTGGCTCGCATTGTACTCAACCGGCAGGGTAACCAGCTGAAAGAAAGCCACCAGCGCAAAGAGCAAAATGCCGGCATTCATCAGTGCCGGATAGGAGAAGAGCAAGCCGAGCAGAAAAAGCGGAAACGCCAGATAGGAACCAATCTGGGTCGCCGGCACAATCGCACTGCGCACCCGGATCGGAAAATACCCCTCAGCGTACTGGATTGCATGACCACACTCGTGAGCGGCCACCCCGACGGCAGCCACCGTCTGGCCGTAAAAAACATCCCGGGAGAGGCGAATCACCCCGGTGCGGGGATCAAAATGGTCGGACAGCCGTCCCTCAATCTGTTCGATCCTGACATCCTGCAATCCGCTGCGGTCAAGGATCATCCGGGCGGCATCCGCACCGGTCAGACCGCTGCCGGTATAAACAGCAGAATAATGGTTAAATGCCGAGTTGACCTTCGCCTGTGCCCAGAGGGCGAAAGCGAGTGCAGGCAGTACCAGGATAATATAATAAACATCGATTCCATAAAAAAGCATACAGTTTCTCTCCTTTGGGATCCAACTTTATTTTTCGGCGCAGATCCGGTCGCCCTTTTTGAGCCGCCGTCCGGCGGCCCATTCCTGCCCGGTCATCGGGCGCTTGCCACTGGGGACCAACTCGAGCAGTTCCAGTGCCCCGCTGCCACAGGCGACGGTCAGCGGTTTGGTCGCAAGCACCTCCCCCGGTTCTCCCTGTCCTTCCACGGCACGGGCGCGATGCACCTTGACCGGCAGACCCGCGCAGACAAACTGTGCAATCGGCCAGGGATAAAGTCCGCGAATGAGGTTGTGCAGCTGCTTTGCGTCTTTGGAAAAATCAAAAAGCGACATCTCCTTTTTGAGGGGCGGCGCCATGGTCGCACCGGCAGCATCCTGCTTTGTGTGGGTTGCAGTTCCGTTTTCAATCGCGGCCACCGTCTCGACAAGCGTTTTTGCTCCCAGCTGCGCAACCTTTTCAAAGACATCGGCGCTGGTCTCATCGGGACCAATCGCAACCGGCGCTACAGTCATAATATCCCCGGTATCCACCCCTTCATCCATCTGCATAATAGTGACCCCGGTTTCGTGATCCCCGTTGAGGACCGCCCACTGAATCGGGGCGGAACCGCGATACTTGGGCAGCAGAGAAACATGCAGGTTGATACATCCATATTTCGGCAGTGCCAGAATTTCCTTTGGTAGAATCCGCCCATAGGCAACCACCACAATCAGATCTGGAGCCAGTTCCCGCAGAATCTGCAGCGCGGCGCCGTCCCGCAGTGTTCTGGGCTGAAAAACCGAAATTCCGTGTGCAACGGCGAGCTGCTTGACCGGCGGCGCGGTGAGGATCTGTTTGCGCCCCACCGGTTTATCCTCCCGGGTAAAGACCCCAGCCACCGTATGACCGGCCTTCAGCAGCGCTTCGAGCGCTGTCGCCGCAATATCGGGCGTTCCCATAAATACCAGTTTCATTCACCCACCGCCTTTTCGAAAGGATGCTCAGTTCTCTTCTTCGTCTTCCTGCTCAAGATCTTCATAAAAGTGGTCCGCAAGATCCATGATGGTAATTCCATCCAGATGATCACATTCATGGCAGATTGCCCGAGCAGTCATGCCAGTTCGTGTAAAGGTAACTTCCTTTCCATTGCGGTCAAACGCCCGCACTGTGACCTGCTCCGGCCGTTCGATATACCCATTGTGGCCCGGAAAAGACAGACAGCCCTCATACATTCCAACCGCGCCCTGCCGGTCGGTGATCTCGGGGTTGACCAGTTCAAGGAACTGATACTCCGGCTCCTCGCCCTCTTCGGGAGCAGTTCCGTCGTCCTCGGGCGGCAGATCAACCACGATGCACAGCCGCCGCATGATGCCGACCTGCGGTGCAGCGAGACCAAGCCCCTGCGCGTCGATCAGCGTTTCCTTCATATCGTCGATCAGCTGTGCAAGCCGGTCGTCAAAATTGGTCACCGGACGGCAAACCTTCTTCAGGATCGGATCTCCGTCCAGCACAATTGTTCTCAATGCCATCTGTTATCTCTCCTTTGTCTTGAACCGGCCACCAGAAAGGCGCAGTCGTTTTTCTTCAATCTTTTCAATCACTTTAATCACTATCACTGTAAAAGTCGATGCTGACTGCTACTTTGCCCGCATAGGGGCTCTCGCTGTACTGCTGCTGCACACTGCGCAGCAATGCGCGAAACGGCGGATCATTGCGGCATTTGATGGTCAATTTATACCGGTATTTGCCGTGCAGCATTGCCACACTTGCCGGCGCAGGTCCGAGAATGCGCAGCGGCAGATCTTTCCGGCCGGCTGCCTGCTGTCGAATTTGCCCCCCAAATGCCCGCGCCGCCGACGCGGTCTGTCCCTCCTGCGCACCGGCAAACTGGAGCAGACAAAGCGAGCAGAACGGCGGGTAAAGATGGAGCTTGCGAAAGGCGATTTCCTCTTCAAAAAACGCCTCGTAATCCTGTGCCGCAGCAAGGCTGAGCACCCGGTTGCCCGGATCCGCCGTCTGAATCAGCGCCCGGCCGGGCAGGCCTGCGCGGCCTCCCCGCCCAACCACCTGGGTGACAAGGGAGAAGACCCGTTCAAAGGCCCGATAGCTCTGTGCAAAGAGCAGCTGGTCAATGCCGAGCACCCCGACCAGTGAGACCCGCGGAAAATCCAGTCCTTTCGCAACCATCTGAGTGCCGATCAGGATATCGTACTGTCCTGCGGCAAATGCGGACAGCAGTTTTTCATGGCTGTGCTTTTGCTGTGTGGTATCCATATCCATCCGCAGCACCCGTGCGCGGGGAAAACGACTCTGCAGTTCTTCTTCCACCCGCTGGGTACCGGTACCGCCATAGCGCAGCTCACCGCCGCAAACAGGACAGCGCTGGGGCGGCGGGCTCAGAATTCCACCGCAGTAGTGGCACTGCAACCGATTTTCCTGTTTGTGGTAGACCATCGGCACGCTGCACAGGCTGCAGCGCACCGCCTCCCCACATTCCCGGCAAACCGCCGCCGTATGGTAGCCTCGCCGGTTGAGCAGCAGGATGGTTTGCTGCCCCGCATCGAGATTTTTTCTGATTTCCTCCGCCAGCCGCTGGCTGATCGCGCCGGTATTGCCCGCAGCGAGTTCACCCCGCAGATCCACCATCTCAACCCGCGGCAGCGGAAGTTCGTTAAATCGTTTTGTCAGACGCAGCAGCTTGTATCTTCCCTGCCGCGCAGCATAATAATCCTCAATCGACGGGGTCGCCGACGCAAGCAGCAGCAACCCTTTATGATACGAAATACGCTGTTTTGCAACTTCAATTGCAGAATATCTCGGGCTGTTCTCCGAGACATAGGTATGTTCCTGTTCCTCATCGACGATGATCAGCCCAAGCCGATCGAGCGGTGCAAAGATCGCACTGCGGGTGCCGACTACGATATCCGCCTGTCCGGACTGGATCTGCCGCCACTGCTGCAGTCGCTCCCCATTTGAGAGCGCAGAGTGCTGCACCGCGACACGACTGCCGAACACCGCCTTAAGCCGGTAGATCATCTGGGGGGTGAGACCAATCTCGGGCACCAGCACCAGGCTGGTCCGCCCCTTTGCCGCCGCGGCACGAATCAGCTCGAGAAACACCAACGTCTTTCCACTGCCGGTGACCCCATGCAGCAAAGCCGCCTGAGGCCTTTTCTCTTCGAGCAGCGGGAGAAGTGCATCAAAACAGCGCTGCTGCTCCGGTGAAAGCGGTGGAATCTGTTGTTGTTCTGGATCGGTCGGGCGGGTGTAGATCTCAAATTTTTTCTCTTTCTTTTGTTCCTCCAGTACCCCGTTTTTGACCAGGGTGCGCAGCACTCCAAAACCGACTCCCGCACCCTCACAGAGTACCGGCCCGGAGAGTTCCCGCCCACCGTCCAGCAGGCTGACGACCTTCTGCTGCTTTGCAGTCAGCTTTGCCGTGTTGCCGGTCAACCGATAACAGTTCACCGTCCGCAGCGTCATCTGCCGCTCCAGCCGTGGTCCTTCTTCCGCCGCCACCGCCCGATACTGCGCGCCGTACGGAATGATTGCCCGCACCGCATCATAGTAGGTGCAGAAAGTGTGGTCCCGCAGATAATGAACCAATCCCAGCAGCTCTTCTGTCAGCACCGCATTTTCCGGCGCCGCATCATAGATTTGCTTGAGTTCTTTTCCCTGCTCGGCCTCTCCCACCGCGAGCACAACTCCCATTCTGGGACGGGCCTTTCCGCGGCCAAACGGGACCAGGACCATGCTGCCGGGACAAACCGCCCGGCAAAGCCTTTCAGGAATGGCATAGTCATACCATCGGTCAAAGGAAAAGGTGGCGCCCTCGACCGCCACCTTCGCAGCTAAAGTCAATCCGCCACCTCCTTGCCGCGCTTATTTCGGTTGCTGGATGATCTGATAGAGTTCCTGTGCGCATTCTTCGACCTTGTCGTTAATGATGACAAAATCGTAGTCGCAGGCATATTCCATCTCTTCCAGCGCGCGCTGCAGCCGCTCCTTGATCTTTTCCTCCGTCTCGGTCTTGCGCCCCCGCAGCCGGCGCTCCAGTTCTTCAAAGGAAGGCGGGCGCACGAAAACCAGCTTTGCATCGGGATAAATCCGTTTGATATTAGCGGCTCCCTCGACCTCGATGATCAGCACCACATTGATGCCCTTTTCGATTCGGCGATCCACCTCCGACTTCGGCGTTCCATAGTAGTTGCCGCAGTAGTTGGTATACTCCAGCACCTCACCCGTTTCAATTCTGCGCTTGAACTCCTCAGGCGAGACGTAGTAATAGTTGATCCCTTCCCGCTCTCCGGGCCGCTTGGCACGGCTGGTGAGCGAAACCGAGACCTCGATTTCCGGGTGCTCCTCGATCAGGCGTTGCACCACGGTGTCCTTGCCGCTTCCGGCAGGGCCAGAAAGTACGATCAAATGCTCTCCGTTACTCATCTTCCAGTTCTGTCTCCTCAATGTCGTCGGTGTCGTTCAAGCGGTTGGCAACTGTTTCCGGCTGTACTGCGCTGAGCACGACGTGGTCGGAATCGGTGATGATGACCGCCCGGGTCCGCCGCCCATAGGTGGCGTCAATCAGGCTGCCACGATCCCGCGCTTCCTGAATGATTCGTTTGATCGGCGCTGATTCCGGACTGACAATCGCGATCAGCCGGTTTGCCGAAACCATATTGCCAAATCCAATATTGATCAGTTTCACGGCGGTATTCTCCCTTCTATTCGATATTTTGAATCTGTTCGCGGATCTTCTCAATCTCCGCCTTGATCTCAACGACCAGACGGGTCACCGCGAGATCCTGTGTCTTGGATCCGATTGTATTGGTCTCCCGGTTGAGCTCCTGGGTGAGAAAATCGAGTTTTCTCCCTACCGGCCCGCCGGCGGAAAGAATTTCCCGGTACTGCCGGATATGGCTGTGCAGCCGGACCGTCTCTTCATCTACCGCGGTCTTGTCCGCAAAGATTGCCGCCTCGGTCAGGATCCGCGCGTCGTCGACAGTCCGGTCCTCAAGCAGCGCTTTGAGTTTTTCATAGAGCCGACGGGTGTAGACTTCCACCCTCCCCTCAGCCAGCTGCTCGATCTCGTTGACCATCTCTTCAATCCGGGCAAGACGGGTGAGAACATCTTCACAGAGTTTCTCTCCCTCGGTCTGGCGCATTGCGCGAAAAGCCTCGATTGCCTGCTGTGCGACCGAAATGACGTCACCGAGCACCTCTTCCTCATCCATCTGCGGCTTTTCCACGGTGAAAATATCCGAAAAGCGAACAAGGGTGTTCACCGTGACATCGTCCTCCACTGACAGAGACTGAGCTAGTCCCCGCAGCGCATTGAGATATTCCCGCGCGAGAGACTCATTGACATGAATCTCGGCCGCTGCGCCCTCCACCTCGGTCACAGTGAGCGAGAGCTCGGCTTTTCCCCGGGCGATCGCCGAAGAGAGCTGCCGTTTCAGTCGTTCATCCACCCAGCTATACGCACGGGGAATCCGGGAACTGTACTCAAAATAGCGGGAATTTACACTCTTAATCTCAACCGTGATCTCCCGGCCGTGCAGCACCTGCTGTCCCCGCCCGTAGCCGGTCATACTGAATACCATTTCACACCCTCTTTTGGGGCGCTGCGCCCCTATATTCATCAGACCTATACAGAATATAATAATACACTTTTTCAATGGTTGTTGTCAATGAATCCAAAGATCGGCG
>DXIA01000048.1 GCA_019113125.1 Candidatus Pygmaiobacter gallistercoris
AAGGCCGCTTTTGCGCGGCTGCGGCGTCAAAACGCCGGGGCAGCTCTGCTGCCCGCGACATCCACAAAGGGTGCCGTATCCAACGCCAAATGGCGTTGGATGAGGTGCTTTTCCTTGCACCCGCATCAAAATCGACCTTTTTACGGTGCCCTCAACATCCGGAACGGATGTTGTATGTTCTGCCCCAGAATTTTGAATGGAGAAAGTGCGAAGAGCGGCCCCTCAAGCCTTGGTGGCTTGGGGGGACGCTCTGAGTGCTTTATGCGCCAAAATTCTACGGCAGAACCGTTGTTTTCTTATTCTGCCACACCTTGCGGCGATGCCGAAATGTTTTGTTATCCGCGGACCAGATTCTGCTCCCGCTCGGGGCCGACCCCGACCATCGCGATCGGGCAGCCGCAGAGCCGCTCGAGCTCCGAGATATACCGCTTGCAGCTCTCGGGCAGCTCATCAAAGGAGCGGCAGCCCGAGATGTCCTCGGTAAATCCGGGGATGGTCTCATAGACCGGCTTGCAGTCGGCCAGAACCTCGAGCGCCTCGGGGTACTCGGTCAGCCGGGTACCGTCGGGCAGCTCGTAGGCGGTGCAGACCTTGAGATCGCCGATGCCGGCGAGGGTGTCCAGCTTGTTGACCGCGAGCTGGGTCAGACCGTTGACCCGCACCGCGTACCGCAGGATTACCGCGTCGAACCAGCCGGTGCGGCGGGGCCGACCGGTGACGGTGCCGTACTCGTGACCGGTATCCCGGATCTTCTGGCCCACCTCATCAAACAGCTCGGTGGGGAAGGGACCCTCGCCCACCCGGGTGGTGTAGGCTTTTGCGACCCCGATGACCTCGTCGATCATCCGCGGGCCGACCCCGGCGCCGATCGCAAAGCCGCCGGCGACCGGGTGGCTGCTGGTGACAAACGGATAGGTGCCCATGTCGAGGACGAGCAGGGTGCCCTGCGCTCCCTCGAACAGGATCTTTTTGCCCTCCTTGTAGCTGTTGTAGACCAGCACCGAGACGTCGGCGATGTGGTTTGCCAGCCGCTTGCCGTAGCCGACATACTCCTCGATGATCGCGTCGAGGTCCATCGGCTCTGCGCCATAGAGCTTGGTGATCAGCCGGTTTTTCTCCTCGCCGGCAAACCGCGCCTTCTTGCGGAAAACCTCCTCATGCACCAGGTCCCAGATCCGCAGGCCGCTGCGCTCGGCCTTGTCCATATAGCAGGGGCCGATGCCGTTGCGGGTGGTGCCGATCCGGTGCGCCTCATCCCGGGCGTCCTCCGAGAGCGCGTCGATCAGCGGATGCCAGGGCATAATGACATGGGCGCGCGGGTCGATCCAGAGGTTCGCGCAGCTGATGCCCCGCGCCTCGAGCCCGTCTATCTCAGCCAGCAGGCTGCCGGGATTGACCACGACCCCATTGCCGATCAGACAGAGGGTATCAGGGTAGAGAATCCCGGAGGGAACGGTCCGCAGCTTATAGACCTCGCCCCCCTGCTCGACGGTGTGGCCGGCGTTGTTGCCGCCCTGTGCGCGGACGACAACCTGTGCCTCCTGCGCGAGAATGTCGATGATTTTGCCCTTGCCCTCGTCGCCCCACTGGACGCCCACAACAACTTTAGACGGCATGATAACTCTTCCCCCTATAACGATTGAAACGGCGGTGAATACGGATTGTGGAGATCTTTTTTGCCCCACACATACTTTTCTATTATACCAGAGCGAAAAAAAAGATACAAGCGACCGGCTGCCTGCGGCGGAAATTTCACCGGATCGCCCCGGCCGGCGCACATATTTTTTCCTTTCCGGGGAAATACTGGGGACAGAATGGTTTACCGGGGGGAAGAGAAAGAATGAAACTCTCGAAAGAGGAATACGACAAGCTGAACCAGCAGGTCAGCCCGAAATCGCGGCTGTTGACCGACTGTCTGTGGGCCTTCTTTGTCGGCGGATCGATCTGCCTGGTGGGGGAGGTGCTGCGGGTCTTTTATCTGTCCCGTGGGTTCATCCTCACCGATGCGTCGGCGCTGACCAGCGTCACGCTGGTGGTGCTCTCGGCGGTGCTGACCTCGCTGGGCTGGTACCAGAAACTCGCCTCCCGGGCGGGGGCCGGCACCCTGGTGCCGATCACCGGATTTGCGAATGCGGTGGTCTCACCGGCCATCGAGTACCGGGTTGAGGGACTGGTCACCGGCGTCGGGGCGAAGATGTTCGTCATCGCGGGACCGGTCATCGTCTGGGGGATGCTGGCGAGTATTGTCTGGGGCGTGGTCTATTATTTTCTGCGCCCGATGCTGGGGGGCTGAAACATGATAAGAAGATCCGGAAAGACCTTGTTTTTTGACCGGCCGCCCTCGGTGCTCGGCTTTGCCGCGGTGGGGGGCAAGCGGGAGTCGGAGGGGCCGCTGGCCGACGGCTTTGACCTGCTCGAGACCGACACCACCTTCGGGGAGAAGAGCTGGGAGCGGGCGGAGAGCAAGATGCAGGCGATCTGCGCCGATCTCGCGATCCAGAAGAGCGGGACCAAGGTGGAACAACTCGACCTGCTCTTCGCCGGGGATCTCGAGAACCAGTGCACCGCCAGCAACTACACGCTGCGCAACCTCGACGTGCCGTTCGCGGGGCTCTACAACGCCTGTGCGACGATGGCGGAGGGGCTGGCGCTGGCAAGCTGCTTTGTCGCGGGGGGACTCGCGCAGCGGACGATGGCGCTGACCTCCAGCCACTTCTGCGCCGCCGAGCGGCAGTTCCGGTTTCCACTCGAGTACGGCGGTAAGCGAACTCCGACCAGCCAGTGGACCGCGACCGCCTCCGGCGGGGTGGTGCTGGGGGATGCCGGCGGGCCGCCCTATGTCCGGGCGGTGACCTTTGGACGGGTGATCGACTACGGCATCCGGGACATCAACAACATGGGGGCGGCGATGGCCCCCGCCGCCGTCTCCACCCTGCTGACCTTTTTCAAGGACAGCGGTGAAAAGCCGGAGGACTTCGACCGGATCTTCACCGGCGACCTCGGGATGGTGGGCTCGGCACTGATGGAGGAACTCTGCAAGCGGGAGGGGGTCCTGCTCAACAACCACGAGGACTGCGGCCTGCTGCTCTACGACCGCGGCAAACAGGAGGTCGGCGCGGGTGGGTCCGGCGCCGGCTGCAGCGCCGCGGTGCTCTGCAGCCACATCCTGCCCCGGCTGCGGGAGGGCAAGCTGCGGCGGGTGCTCTTCCTCGCGACCGGCGCGCTGATGAGCCCCACCACCACGCTGCAGAAGGAGAGCATCCCCGGCGTCGCCCATCTGGTGCTGCTGGAGAGCGAGAAATAACCAAAGGGGGAGATAAGATGCAGTTTTTTTGGGCATTTCTGGTTGGGGGCGCGCTCTGTGTGATCGGGCAGCTGCTGATCGATCTGACCGCGATGACCCCCGCCCGGATTCTGGTGCTGTTCGTGGTCAGCGGGGTGGTGCTCTCGGCACTGGGCTGGTATCCGCCGCTGGCAAAGTTCGCCGGCGCGGGGGCGACGGTGCCGCTGCTCGGGTTTGGCCATCTGCTGGCGCAGGGGGTGATCGCCGCAGTGGAACAGCACGGACTGCTCGGCGCGCTGACCGGCGGCTTTTCAGCCGCCGCGGGCGGCATCGCGGCGAGCCTCGCCTGCGGGGTGATCGCCTCGCTGCTGGCCCGCAGCAAAGACCAGTGCTGAGACAAAAAAAGAGCCGCCGCAAAGCGGCAGCTCTTTTTTGGTTTTGTCAGCTTATGCTTTCTTCGCGCGCATGACACGGGAGACGCGGCGGGCAGCGGTGTTCTTGTGCAGAACGCCCTTGCCGGCGGCCTTGTCGATCGCGGAAACAGCGGCGACAACGGCCTTGTCAGCGTCGGCGGAGCCAGCGGAAACGGCGGCCTCTGCCTTCTTGACAACGGTCTTCAGGTTGGTCTTGATAGCCTTGTTGTGCGCGGCCTCCTTGGCAGCCTGACGTACGCGGTCTTTCTGGGATTTAATGTTGGGCATAATACCACCTCCTTTATTCACCATAACAGTGCATTTTATATTACCACATTTTAATGGCAAAATACAAGAGCTTTTTGAAAAAAATCAGAGGAAAATCAAAGAAAATCCGCCCAAAACGGTTGTTTTGCAGTTCTGTGGCCGCACAGCGGCGGGAGAAGGAGTGATACGATGTCTGTCTATACCGATATCGCGGCCGAGGTCTGGGCGGGCCGCAAGGGAACAATTCCGCCGGGGGTGCGGTTTGAGACCCGGTATGTGGGGGATATCTCGATCACCCGGGTTGAGATCACCCGGGACGGGCTGGCCCGCCGGCGGGGGCGGTACTCCACCATCGATATGCCGAGTTTCGCCTATATCGACGACCGCAACGAGCGGTATGTCGGCGCGCTTGCCCATGAGATCAAAAATTATCTGCCGCCCCGCGGGGAGATTCTGGTGGCGGGGCTGGGCAACGAGCGGATCACCGCCGACGCGCTGGGGCCTGCGGTCTGCGGACGAATTCTGGTGACAAGACATATTCCGGTCGAGCAGGACGAGCGAGAGCTGCTCAAACTGCGGGGGGTCTCGGCGTTCTGCCCCGGTATCGAGGGCAAGACCGGTCTGTCGGCGGGGGAGACGATCAAGAGCGTGGTGCGGGGCATCCGCCCGGCGGCGGTGGTCTGCGTCGACAGCCTCTTCACCTCCACCCCCGAGCATCTGGGCTGTACCGTCCAGATCACCGATACCGGCCTGTGCCCGGGCGGAGAGGAGCGCAGCCGGATCGACGCGGCGCTGCTCGGGGTGCCGACCATCAGTCTCGGGGTGCCGACCGTAATGGACGCCGGGGAGCTCTGCAAGAGCCGGCACCGGCTGGTGGTGACCCCGAAAGAGATCGACTATATCATCTCCCGGGCGGCGTCGGTGCTCAGCCTCGCGATCAACAAGGCGCTGCAGCAGGACCTCAGCGTCGGGGAACTCGACTTTCTCACCTCCTGAAACGCAGACCGGATGGGCTTTCTCATCCGGCCTTTTTCTTTAAAGAGGATACCATTTTTTTAAACGGGCGTGCGGTTAGGTGTGGCAGAATAAGAAAACAACGCCGTAAAAAGGCCGCTTTTGCGCGGCTGCGGCGTCAAAACGTCGGGGCAACTCTGCTGCCCGCGACATCCACAAAGGGTGCCGTATCCAACGCCAAATGGCGTTGGATGAGGCGTTTTTCCTTGCACCCGCATCAAAATCGACCTTTTTACGGTGCCCTCAACATCCGGAACGGATGTTGTATGTTCTGCCCCAGAATTTTGGATGAAGAAAGTGCGAAGAACGGCCCCTCAAGCCTTGGTGGCTTGGGGGGCCGCTCTGAGTGCTTTCTACGCCAAAATTCTACGGCAGAACCGTTGTTTTCTTATCCTGCCACACCTAATGATTTGTCTCTCCTTTTTTAGAAGACCAGCCGCTGCTGGATCCGATAGCTAATGAAAAAGAGCAGCGTGTCGACGATCGCCTTGAGCAGTACCGCCGGACAGGCCGGCAGCAGCCAGACCAGTGCGGTGACCAGCGCCGCGCTGCAGAGCATCTGCACCACCGCAAGCAGACAGTATTTGAGGGCCGAGGCGGTGATCCGCTGCCGGCTGTGAAAGACGAGCTTGTAGTTGAGCAGGTAGTTGTAGCTTGCCGAGAGCACCCGTGCCGCAGCGGTCGCAACTGCCGCGTAAAAGAGTGGAAGACAGGGCTTGAGCAGCCCGGACAGCAGCCAGAAGAGCAAAAGATCCAGCACACAGGAGGAGAGCGAGGAAAAGACATAGCGGAAAAACCGCTCTCCGATAATCCGGTAGATCCGGAAGGAGTCCCGAAACGGGTGAAAATGGGTCTGGTGATGCTCCTTGGAATCATAGACCGTCTTGATCGGCACCTCGACAATCCGGCAGTGCTCGGTTGCATCAAGCAACATCCGCATCTCGAACTCAAACCGCTCCCCTTTCAGGTAAAGCAGTTCCGACATGTAATCTCGGGGGATGCCCCGCAGCCCGGTCTGGGTATCGCTGACCGGAACGCCGGTGAGATAGCCGAAAACCTTTGCGGTCAGCCGATTGCCGCACCGGCTTTTCCATGGTACATCCTCAGTGTCGAACTTTCGCACCCCGAGCACCAGACAATCGGGGTGTGCTTGCAGCGCGGCGATCACCTTTTTGATGCAGTCTACGGTGTGCTGACCATCGGAATCCGCCGTCACCGCTCCGATCAATTCGGGGGCCTGTTCCAGAAGATAAGAAAACGCCGTTTTCAGCGCCCGCCCCTTGCCGCGGTTTGTCTCATGGTGCAGCAACACACCCTGCGATTTTTGGATCAGCGGCTCAGCTGCCGCAAAGAGATCGGCATAGGCGGGACCGCTGCCGTCGTCGACGACATAGATCGGGCCGAGGCCGGCCGCATCTAACTCCTGCAGCAGTGCCAAAAAGCGGTCATCCGGTTCATATGCGGGGATCACGATCGCCACCTGATTGCTCATAGCTGTTCTCCCTTGCAGTTGGTTTTCCCATTTTAGGGGGTATTTTTCATTGTACAATGGATCATCATTGTTTTCAATCCGTTTTCCCATATTCAAATCACCGCTTGACTTTTCAAAAGAAGTCTGATATAATACCCTCGCAGAAAAACTCATATAGTCCCGCAGTATGGGCGGGAGTTTCTACGGGGCGGCCCATTCCGCCCCACTATGAGCGCTGGCGCCGGCAGAACTGCCGGACCGGCGCTCTTTTTTTGAGGAGGTTACCTGAATGGATTTCGATGTTATTCTGATCGGCGCCGGTCCCGGCGGGATCTACTGTGCCTATGAGCTATCCCGTCTCGCCCCGCAGCTGCGGGTCGCGGTCTTTGAGGCCGGACACCCGCTGGCGCGCCGCCGATGTCCGATCGACGGGGTGCGGGTCAAGAGCTGCGTGGGTTGTCCGAGCTGCTCGATCATGAGCGGATTCGGCGGCGCCGGCGCCTTTTCCGACGGCAAATACAATATTACCAACGACTTCGGCGGCACCCTATATGAGCACCTTGGCCGGCAGCAGGCGCTGGATCTGATGCGGTATGTCGACGAGATCAATCTGAACCACGGCGGCGCCGGCACCAGGCTCTACTCCACCGCCGGAACCCGGTTCAAAAAACTCTGTATGCAGAACGATCTGCGGCTGCTGGACGCCTCGGTACGTCATCTCGGGACCGACATCAATTATATCGTGCTGGAAAATCTCTATGCCGAGCTCAAGGAAAAGGTGACCTTCTTCTTTGACAGCCCGATCAATGAGATCAAGCGGACCGGTGAGGGGTATACTGTGATCAGCGGCACACAGCGGTTTTCCTGCCGTTTCTGTGTGGTCTCGGTCGGCCGCAGCGGCAGCCACTGGATGGAGGAGGTCTGCCGCCAGCTCGAAATCCCGACCCACAGCAACCGGGTGGACCTCGGGGTGCGGGTCGAACTGCCCGCCGAGGTTTTCTCCCACCTGACCGACGAGCTGTATGAGAGCAAGATCGTCTACCGAACCAGCAAGTACGAGGATCTGGTGCGGACCTTCTGCATGAATCCCCGCGGCGCGGTGGTCAACGAGAACACCAACGGCATCATCACGGTCAACGGCCACAGCTATGAGGACCCGGCAAAGCAGACCGACAACACCAACTTCGCGCTGCTGGTCTCAAAACGCTTTTCCGAGCCGTTCAAGGACTCCAATGGCTACGGCGAGTCGATCGCCCGGCTGAGCAACATGCTCGGCGGCGGGGTCCTGCTGCAGCGGTTCGGCGACCTGATCCGCGGCCAGCGCTCGACCCAAAAGCGGATCGAGGAATCCTTTGTCACCCCCACCCTCAACGCCACCCCCGGCGACCTGAGTCTGGTGCTGCCCAAACGGATTCTCGACGGGATCATCGAGATGATCTACGCACTGGACAAAATCGCCCCCGGCACCGCCAACGAGGACACCCTGCTCTACGGCGTCGAGGTCAAGTTCTACAACATGGAGGTCGAGGTAAACGAAAACCTTGAGACCCGGTACGACGGCCTTTACATCATCGGGGACGGCAGCGGCATCACCCACTCCCTCTCCCATGCCTCGGCCAGCGGCGTTCATGTCGCCCGCACCATCGCGGCCTGCTGATCTTAGAAACGAAAAAAGACGGCGCAGTCTTTCAGCTGCACCGTCTTTTTTTGGTCTTCTTGAAAATTTGGGCCTGTCCTGTTAGCCCTCTGCCTGTTTGGTGCGGATCATCGCCACCGTCGCGGCAAGGGCGGCCAGCGTGAGAAACAGCCCGGCCACGGCGAGTGTGACCGGTGTGAGGGTCAAAACAAAGCTGCCCAGCAGATTGCCCGCGCGGGTGAGCAGGGTGTCCTTTCCCTTCGACGCATCGATCATCCTCGGCAGCACCAGCGCACCGAGCATCCAGATCCCCCAGAGCGTCCAGCCGGCGCGCCAGCCAAACCGGGCGAGCAGCGCCCCGATGAACCCCGCAAGAACCGTTCCGCAGACCGGAAAGCTGAGAAGAAACAGCGGGTGGAGCAGCACCGATGCGACCTGCTCTGCTGCGGCGCGCAGTGTATCATCGGCCGAGGCGGTACAAAACTCGATCCAGCTGAGCAGCAGCAGAACCACCAGAGCGAGCAACAGGGTGAAGATCCCCATAGAGTAGCCGCCAAGCATGAAATTGGTACGGGTGCGGCTCATCAAAATCGCACGGTTGAGCCCGATCACGAACTGCATTGCGATGGTGAAGAGCACCGCGCCCAGCCCGAACGCGCCGAAGATCGCCCCGAACGGGAGCCATTCGTCCTCCTTTGTGAAGAACAGAATCCCCATTGCGAGCAGCCGCCCAAACAGAAACCCGCCGAGCACAAACCCCATCTCAGCCGGCAGATTGCGGCACTGCACCCGCCATTCTCTGCGAATTGCATCCATGTCTCTCTTCCCTCCTCTCAGGCTTTGACCGCCGCGCGCCGAAAGAATCCCCAGCAGAGCGCGGCGACCACTCCGCCGCAGACCAACAGGAGCCCTCCGATCGAGACGAGCGGCAGCGCAGCCATCCAGCGCAGCAGCTGATCCAGCGCCTCTCCCCAATCCTCTCCGGCGACCATTCCGACGAAGAAACCGCTGAAACTGCAGAGCACCAGAATGCCAAATGCGTAGAAAAGCATCCCCCATTTTCCGTACCGATAGGAGAGCAGCCCGCAGAGCTCGGTCAGCTGAGCAGCAAAGAACAATCCGCCGAAGAGGGCGACCGGCGCGCCGGCCATCCCGGCGTTCCAGAGCCCCGCCAGCAGCACCCCCACCGCGGCGACCAAGCCCCCCGCCGCGGCAAAGCAGAGATCTGCCAGTACCCGCACCAGAAAGACCCCTCTGCGGGTCGTCCCGAGCAGCAGATAGAGAAAGGCCGACTGGGGATAAAAGTTGAGCGAAAGTCCAATCGCAATCAGCAGCCAGCTCGCCGCCGCGAAGGGGCCAAAGCAAATCACCACCGTCTCGCCAATCGCGTCCACCGGCGCGCAGAAGATGCAGCAGAGGCAGAGAAAGGCGGTGAGGCCCGCTGCTCCGGCAAGGCTGAGGGTCAGCGGTTTCCATTGACAGCGCAGATTGTGCAGCACCGTTTTTCTCATCTTCCGCTCACCTCCATCGACGGATCGCCGCAGACCGCGACGAAGAGCTGCTGCAGGCTGAGTGGGGCAACATCCACCGCCCGTCCCGCCA
The DNA here is from genome assembly GCA_019113125.1 of Candidatus Pygmaiobacter gallistercoris. GTDB lineage: Bacteria > Bacillota > Clostridia > Oscillospirales > Ruminococcaceae > Pygmaiobacter > Pygmaiobacter gallistercoris. Next base: position 9,687 of record DXIA01000048.1, read on the forward strand.
GCTGATCCCGGATCTGCCGGCCCGGTTCGGTTGAGACGTAAACGGTTTTTGCCCTGCCCATCCGGTCGGTGTGGTAGACAGTCAGCCCCGCACAGGCGGCATCCACCTCATCCGCCCGGCCGCTGACCGCCCAGAACCGGGAGACCAGCTCGTCGGTATCCTCCATCAGCCGCAGCCGGCCCTCCTGCAGGATGATCACCTTCTCAAACAGGCTTGCCGCCTCCTCGATGATGTGGGTCGAGATGACAAATGCCCGCCCGGTCTCGGTCTGGTCCTCGAGCAGCAGTTGGTAGAACTTCTCCCGCGCGACCACATCCAACCCGGCCACCGGCTCATCCAGAATGGTGATCTCGGCCCGGCTTGCCAGCGCGACGACGATGGTCACCATCGAGAGCATCCCCTTGCTGAGCTTGCCGATCCGCTTTTTGACATCCAGCCCGAACGCGTCAATCAGCCGCTTTGCATATGCCTCGTCCCAGTTCGGGTAGTAGGCGCGGGCGATCCGCAGGTACTCCCGCACCTTGTAGGCCGCGCTGCCGAAGGTGTTGGCCGGGTTGATCTCGCGGGAGAAACAGAGGTGGTCCAGTGCGCTCTGGTTCTCCCAAACCGGCGCCCCATTCAGGGTCACCGTCCCGCTGGTGGCGGGGTTCTGGGCGGTGAGGATCGAGAGCAGGGTGGTCTTACCCGCCCCGTTGCGCCCGATCAGCCCGTAGATATGCCCCTGTTCCAGCTGCAGGGTGACCTCTTCCAACACCCGCTTTCCGCCGTATTCCTTGCAAATGTTTTCACAGCGCAGCACCATTGTCTCGCTCATAATTTCCTCCAAATCACTTTTGTATTAGTTTTGGCCCTCTTTCGCCCGCGCACGGCGGATCATCTCGAGTAGTTCCTCCTCGGTGATCGAAAGGCTTTCCGCCTCCTCCACCAATCCCCGAACATACCGGTCATAAAAGTTTTGCTTTCGCTTTTCGATGATCTGCTCTTTCGCGCCCTTTGCGACAAACATGCCAATCCCCCGCTTTTTGTAGAGAATGCCCTGATCCACCAGCAGATTGATCCCCTTCGCGGCGGTCGCCGGGTTGATGGTGTAGGCCCGTGCCAGCTCGTTGGTGCTGGGCACCCGCTCTTCCTCCAGCAGGATTCCACGCAGGATATCCTCCTCGATCTTCTCCCCGATCTGCAGATAGATCGAACGCTCCTCCGACAATCCGAGATTCAAACGCTCCCCTCCCATCCGTTCCGGCTTTTGGTTCAATTGTTCATTACTTGTGTAACTAACTATATAACATTTTGTTTTTTCTGTCAAGTGATTTGGAGACAAAAAAACAGGGCAGAGTTAGGTGTGGCAGAATAAGAAAACAACGCCGTAAAAAGGCCGCTTTTGCGCGGCTGCGGCGTCAAAACGTCTCGACAACCACAAAGGGTGCCTTCGACGTTTTTCCTTGCACCCGCATCAAAATCGACCTT
>DXIA01000049.1 GCA_019113125.1 Candidatus Pygmaiobacter gallistercoris
GGCCGCTCGCGCTGCTGCTCGGGGGGGAGGGCTGGCGGACCGACCGGTGTGCCACCGTCGCGGCGGCGCTGCAACAGCTCGAACAGAACCGGTTTGACGCGGCGGTGATCGACCTCGGGCTGCCGGACGGGGACGGCATCACCGTCTGCCGGGCGGCGCGGGGGAGGGGAAACCCGGCGATCATCGTGCTGACCGCCCGCTCGGACGAGACCAGCGCGGTGGCGAGTCTCGACGCCGGGGCGGACGACTACATCGTCAAGCCGTTTCGGGCGCGGGAGCTGATCAGCCGGCTGCAGGCGATCCTCCGCCGGCGGGGCGGGGAGGTCCGGCAGCTCGGCTCCCTTGTGCTGGACACCCGGGCGGCACAGCTGTGCTGCGGCGGTGCGCCGCTGCCGCTGACCGCGCAGGAGTACCGGCTGCTGCTCTTCTTCGCCGCCCACCCCGGCCAGCTGCTGACGCGGGATCAGCTGCTCGCCGCCCTCTGGGATCAGGGGGGCAGTTTTGTCAACGACAACACCCTGACCGTCACGGTCAAGCGGCTGCGGGAAAAACTCTCCGTCCCCGGCGCACCCCGGATCGTGACGGTGCGGGGGATGGGATATCGGCTGGAGGTGGACGCGGATGTATAGCCGGGAGGTCTGGATTCTGTTTTGCGGGATGTCCGCCCTCACCCTCGCCGCCGCCCTCGGAGGCGGGCTGCTCTGGGGGATCGGGCCGGCGCTGGCCCTCGCGCTGCTCGGGGTGCTGCTCAGCTGCGTCGCCCTCGCCTTCACGCTGCGCCGGTACCAAAAGATTGCCGACCTCTCCCGCTACCTCGCCGGGGTCTACGCCGGCGGGGAGGCCGCCGATATCCGGGACCAGCGGCCGGGGGAACTCGGTGCGCTCAAGGACGACCTCTACAAGATCACGGTGCTGCTGCGCCGACAGGCCGCCGACCTCGCCCGGCAGAAGGAGTTCCTCGCCCGCACGCTGGAGGACATCGCCCACCAGCTCAAGACCCCGCTCGCCGCGATCGGGCTCGAGACCGAGGTCTGGCAGAGCCCGGGGGTTTCGGCGGAGGAGAAGGCGAGCTGTGCGGCGCGGGCGGCGGCCCAGGTCGAACGGATGAACTGGCTGGTCCAGGCGCTGCTCAAGCTCAGCCGGCTCGAGGCTGCGGCAGTGCCGTTTGAGCCGAAATTTCTCCCCGCCGCCCCGCTGCTCGATCAGGTGGCCGCCTCTCTGGGCTCCCTCGCGCAGCAACGGGAGGTCACCCTCTCGATCGACTGCCCCGACGGCGGGGTCTGCCGCTGCGACCCCGGCTGGACCGCCGAGGCGCTGGCAAACCTCGTCAAGAACGCCGTCGAGCACACCCCTGCCGGGGGCGGTGTCACCCTCTCCTTTCGCTCTACCGTGCTGTTCGACGAGTTCGCGGTCCGGGACACCGGCGGGGGCATCCCGGACGGGGCGATGGGGCATCTGTTCGAGCGGTTCTGGCGGGGTCCCGACTCGCCCCCCGGCTCGGTCGGCATCGGGCTGCCGCTGGCAAGGGCGATCGCCGAGGGGCAGGGCGGCAGCCTGACGGCGGAGAACATCCCCGGCGGCGCCCGGTTCACCCTGCGGCTGCCCCGGTGACCGAACCGTCACCCGGCTGTCACCGAGCTGTCAGTTTCAGCGGGTATGCTGGGACCAGACGGGCGAAGAGCGCCCGCCGGACAAGGAGGAAATACAAGAATGTCCTATCTCAAGGTCAGCGATCTGCGGCGGAGTTTCGGCGCGGGGGAATCCCGGGTCGACGCGCTGCGCGGGGTCTCGTTCCAGCTCGAGCGGGGGGAGTTCGTCGCGATCATGGGCCCTTCGGGCAGCGGCAAATCTACCCTGATGCATCTGCTGGGCGGGGTGGACCGCGCCACCAGCGGCAGCATCGAGCTCGAGGGGGTCAAGCTCGAGGAGCTCAGCGAGGAGAAACGCACCCTCTTCCGCCGCCGGCAGATCGGGCTTGTCTACCAGTTCTACAACCTCGTGCCGCTGCTGACGGTGCGGGAGAACATCGCGCTGCCGCTGCTGCTCGACGGCCGCAGCCCGGCGCCGGGACAGCTCGAACAGCTGGCCGACGCCCTCGCCCTCTCGGACAAGCTCGACGCCTATCCCCACCAGCTCTCGGGGGGCCAGCAGCAGCGGGCCGGCATCGGCCGGGCGCTGATTACCTGCCCGGCGCTGCTGCTCGCCGACGAGCCGACCGGCAACCTCGACTCATCCAACACCCGGCAGGTGATGGCGCTGCTGCGAAAGTTTCACCGGGCGATGGGCCAGACCATTCTGATGATCACCCACGACCGGGATCTCGCGCTGCAGGCCGACCGGATCCTGACCCTCGAGGACGGCAAGATCATCCGAAATGAGGTGAACCGATGAAGGCAATCTGGTTCATCACCCTCCGCCAGCTGCGGCGGGGCGGCTGGCGCAGCGCACTCGCGCTCGGGTCGGCGCTGCTCTCGACGGTTCTGCTCTCAGGCACCCTGCTCGGCGGGCAGGCGCTCTTCGACCTGCTGGTCGCTGATTCCGACCACCTCAGCCCGCTTGGGCTGCTGGTGCGGTCGGCGGCGGGGATCGTGACCCTCTTTCTGCTGCTCGCGACCGGAGTGCTGATCCGCAGCAGCTTTTCCGCCTCCCTCGCCCAGCGGGTGCGGATGCTCGGCCAGCTGGCCAGTGTCGGGGCGACCCGCCGCCAGCTGCGGGCGAGCGTCTATCTCGAGGCGGCGGCACTGGGGCTGATCGCGATCCCGGCGGGGCTGCTGCTGACCCTGACCGGCCTCTCTGTCGCCTTCTCCTTTCTCAACGCAAACGAGGCCTTTGTCGAGCAGTTCGGCCGGATCCTGCTGCCCCTCTCGCCGGCGCTGCTCGGGTTCTGCGCGCTGGTCGCGCTGCTCGACCTGCTGCTCGCCGCCCACGGCCCGGCGCGGCAGGCGTTCCGGGTCGAGCCGATGTCCGCACTGCGCCGCCCGGCCGACGCCGGCTCCCCCCGCCGGGCGCTGCGCTGGCCCGCCGGGACGGATGCACCGGTTCAGCTCGCCCGCCGCAGCCTCGCCCGGGCCGGTTCCCGGTCACGCTCCCTCTCGGCCGGCATCGCCGCCTGCGTCGCGGCGCTGCTGGTCTGCACCGGCTTTGTCAACGCGGTGAGCAAGGCCTATGCGGCGGATGTCCCGACCTATCGCTACCGGGTGGATATCTGGAGCTACAGCGGCAGCCGGCCAAACGCCGCCCTCGCTGAGATCGCCGGCTGGGAAGAGCCGCTGCTGCTCACCGAGGAGACCGAGTACTGGACCGACGCCGGCACGCTGACCGTCACCTATATTCTCGAGGACGCGGACTTTCTCGCCTGGTACGGCGCGCCGCTCGAGGGCGGGGGAGGGGAGATCCCCTGTGTCGCTGCAACGGCCGGCTCGACGGCGGAATCGGCGGAGCAGCTGCCGCTCTACCAGACCTTTTCCACCCGGCTGGTCGGCCGCTGCGACACCCCGCTGCCCTACGGCGCCGGGCCCTCCCCCTACACCGCCAGAAACTGCGCGCTGCGGGTGACCAGCCGCAGCGCGGTCGAGGCGGTGACCGGCAGCGAGAACTTCACACTGGACAACCGGACCTTTCGGATCTACGCCGACCCGGCGGACGGCGGTGCGCTCTCCCAGCGGTTTCACACCCTCTTCGCCGCTCAGGGCATCGATCAGTATCTGATTACCGACTGCACCCCGGGCTCACAGTGGGCACAGCAGCGGACCGCGATCCCGCTGCTGCTCGAGGTCTTCTTCGGCGGATTTGTGGTTCTGGTGCTCGCCTTCTGCGCGGCGGGGGTGCTCGGCACGGTGAGCGGCTCGCTGGCGCTGCGCCGCCGGGAGCTCGCGCTGCTGCGGTCGGCGGGGGCGACCCTCGCCCAGCTGCGGCGGATGCTGGCCCTCGAGGCGGCCGGCACCGCCGCGGCCGGGGTACTGATCGGGCTGCCGGTGGGATTTTTCTTTCTCTGGCTGCTGGGCAGGGCGCTCTGGACCGATTTTTTCACCCTGCTCGCCCCGCTGCCGGTACTCACCGCCGTCCTCGGCGCGGCGCTGATCTGCGCCCTTGCGGTTCTTCTGAGCCTGCGCGGGCTGCGGCGGCTCTCGATCACCGAGGCCCTCTCGATCGGGGAATAACCAAAACGGCGCCCTGTGTGATTTCACAGGGCGTTATTTTTTTTGCGGGACTATCGCGTCCGGGCGGGATATGATAGAATGAAAGGGAATGATATTCCCGGGGAACAACCCTTGCCCCGGCAGCAACAGTTGGAGGATTGCAGATGAAGAATACCCGGCTCAGGAATCTGCTGCTCGACCTTGTCTACGACATCGCCGGCAGCCTTGTCTTCGGCCTCGGCCTTTACACCTTCGCGCGGGAGGGCGGCTTTGCCACCGGCGGCTTTTCGGGTCTCGGGCTGATGCTCAACCATCTCACCAGCCTGCCGATCGGTATGCTGACCTTTCTGCTCAACATCCCGCTGATCATCCTGAGCTACCGCACCCTCGGCAAATGGTTTTTGCTGCGCACCCTCAAGACGATGGCGATCCAGACCCTGATCCTCGACCTCGTGATGCCGCTCTTTCCGACCTATTCCGGCAACCCGCTGATCGCCGCCCTCTTCACCGGCGTGCTGATGGGGGCGGGTCTCGCCATCATCTATATGCGGGGTTCCTCGACCGGCGGCAGCGATTTTCTGATCCTCTCGCTGCACAAGATTCTGCCCCACATGTCGGTGGGTCAGTTCTCGCTGATGATCGACTGTGTGATCCTGCTGCTCGGCGCGCTGGTCTACGGCAACATCGACGCGGTGCTCTACGGACTGATCTCGACCTTCGCCTGCAGCCAGGTGATGGACCGGGTCCTCTACGGCGCGGGCAGCGGCAAGATGGCGATCATCATCACCGGGGACGGGATGAAGACCGCAAAGGCGATCAGCGACAGCATCGACCGGGGCTCCACCCTCATCAAGGCGGTGGGCACCTACTCCGGCGACGGGCGGGACATGCTGCTGTGTGCCTGCAGCAAGAACCAGATCTTCAAGGTCCGGGCCGCCGCCCACGCGGTCGACCCCCGGGCGATGGTGATGATCACCGAGGTGGACGAGGTCTACGGCGAGGGATTCAAGCCGCCGGAAGAGAAGAATTAAGCAGCTTGCGGGGCGCCTTCGGCGCTCCGCTTTTTTGTTTTTGTCCGCCCGCCGCGGCGTCCTGATCGTGGAAAACGGAGTTTTCCCCAATTTCCACAGAGTTTTCAACATTCCCACAAACACAACATTTTTCCCTGTATCACCGCGCAAAAAAGGGCTTTTTTGCGCGGTTTGGTTTATTCTGGAAAATATCTGGTTGATTTTGGAAAGCGATATTACCCATTGTATACCCCAAAATTCGATTCTATGTTGAAAACTCTGTGGAAACTGTGGAGAACTGCCCCGATTCGTTTTCCCCATTTCCACCGAACCGTTGTGGAAAGAGGGATCCGACAACTCTTAGTTGATTTTTCCTTTTCTGCCAAAAAAAGAGGATTTTGGGAAGAATAATCCATTCCCCTCTTTCTTTGCCGGGTTTTCCACCAAACAACTTCCAGTAAGCGATTTGTCAAGGGTTTTTCCCCCTGAAAAGCACACATTTTGAAAGAGAGGGGCTTAAGCCCCTCTTGGCCACCATAAA
>DXIA01000002.1 GCA_019113125.1 Candidatus Pygmaiobacter gallistercoris
CACAGCCTTGAGGAATACTCCGCCACCGCCGACTACGCGACGAGTGCCCCGCTGTTCTCCAGCAAGGAGGAGTATGAGGCCTTTGCCGCCCGGCACGCAAAGGCGTCGGTTCCCCGCGGGGAGCTGTCCGAGACCGACGGTCCGGTACATATCGGCATTGACGCCGGTTCCACCACCGTCAAGGCGGCGGTGATCGACGATACCGGAAAATTGCTCTACACCAGCTATCAGCCGAACAGCGGCAATCCGGTTCCGCTGATCCGGGCGGTGCTCACCGACCTGTACGAGAAGAAACCGGATCTGAAGATCGCCAGCGCCACCGCCACCGGCTATGGTGAGGAGATGGTGAAGAACGCCTTCTCCCTCGACTTCGGTGTGGTGGAGACGGTCGCTCACTTCACCGCGGCCAAACACTTCATGCCGGACGTCGATTTTGTCATCGACATCGGCGGACAGGACATGAAATGTTTCAAGGTGGAAAACGGCGCAATCAGCGACATCTACCTCAACGAGGCCTGCTCCTCCGGCTGCGGAAGCTTTCTGCAGACCTTTGCCAACGCGCTGGGCTACGAGGTACCGGAGTTTGCGAAACTCGGCCTCTTCGCCGACCGCCCGGCGGATCTGGGCAGCCGCTGCACCGTCTTTATGAACTCCAGCGTCAAGCAAGCGCAGAAGGACGGCGCCTCGATCGAGAACATCTCGGCGGGTCTGTCGATCAGCGTGGTCAAAAACGCACTGTACAAGGTCATTCGTGCCTCCTCCCCCGAGGAGCTGGGCCGGCGGATCGTGGTGCAGGGCGGCACCTTCTACAACGAGGCGGTGCTGCGGGCGTTTGAGAAGGAGATGGGGGTCGAGGTGATCCGGCCCGACATCGCCGGACTGATGGGCGCCTTTGGCGCGGCGCTGTTCGGGCGCGAGCGGGCCGGCAAGGGTGCGGTCAGCAGCATCCTCGACGCGCAGGCGCTGCGCAGTTTCACCCACGAGGTCAAGGCGATCACCTGCAACGGCTGCGGCAACCACTGCCAGCTGACCATCAATCTGTTCGACGGCGGGCGCCGCTTTATCTCGGGCAACCGGTGCGAAAAGCCGGTCGCCGGCGGCAAGGGTACCGACGAACTGAACATGTATGAATTCAAGCGGCATCTCTTGGAACAGTATCAGCCGGTTCCCGGCCCCCGCGGCAAGCTTGGGCTGCCGATGGGGCTCAACATGTACGAGCTGCTGCCCTTCTGGCACACCTTCTTCACCCATCTCGGGTTTGAGGTGGTCACCAGCGGCCACTCGAGCCGGGCGCTCTACCTCTCGGGGCAGGGCAGCATCCCGTCGGACACCGTCTGTTTCCCCGCCAAGCTGCTGCATGGCCACATCGAACGGCTGTGCAAAATCGAGGACCTGAAGGCGATCTTCTATCCCTGCATGACCTACAACCTCGACGAGGGAATGGGCGACAACCACTACAACTGCCCGGTCGTCGCCTACTATCCCGAGGTCATCGCCGCAAACTGCCGCTGCCTCGCGGGAAAGACCTTTATCTATGACTACATCGGGATTCACCGGCCGCGGGACTTTATGGCCCGGATGCCGGCGATCCTCGCAAAATATTTTGACGGAATCACCCCCTCCGAGATCCGGCACGCCGCCAAGGCCGCCTACGCCGAGCAGGAGGCCCACATGCACCGGATTCGGGAGGAGGGCGCGCGGGTGATCGCCGCGGCAAAGGCGGCCGACATGCCGATCATCGTGGTCAGCGGCCGTCCCTACCATCTTGATCCCGAGATCAACCACGGCATCGACAAGCTGATCTGCGGTCACGGCGCGGCACTGGTGTCGGAGGACAGCATCGCCTATCTCGCCGGCAGGCAGAAGGTCGCGGTGCTCAATCAGTGGACCTACCACAGCCGGCTGTATGCCGCAGCGGCCTACGTCGCCGATCACCCCGAGATGAATCTGGTACAGCTGGTCAGTTTCGGCTGTGGGGTGGATGCGATCACCACCGACGAGGTCAAGGCGATCCTGCAGGAGAAGGGCCGGATCTACACCCAGATCAAGATCGATGAGATCACCAATCTCGGCGCCGTCAACATCCGTATCCGCAGTCTTTTGGCCGCCATCGGCCGATAAGCTTTTTTCTCTTGTCTCGTTCTGAAAGGAGTTTATGTTCTATGTCTCAGGCTCAAACCAGTTCCCGGCTTGACTATCCCCGGTTCACCAAGGAGATGCGTCTGACCCACAAGATCCTGATTCCCCAGATGCTCCCCATCCACTTTGCGCTGATCGAAAAGGTGCTGCTGCAGGAGGGATATGACGTCGAGGTGCTCACCAACGACGGTCCCGAGGTTGTGCAGACCGGACTCAAATATGTCCACAACGACACCTGCTACCCCGCGCTGCTGGTCATCGGACAGATGATCAACGCGCTGGACAGCGGCAAATACGATCTGGATCACACCGCGCTGATGATCACCCAGACCGGCGGCGGCTGCCGTGCCTCCAACTACATTCACCTGCTGCGCAAGGCGCTCAAAAAGGCGGGCTATGGTCAGGTTCCGGTGGTCTCGCTGAACTTTTCCGGCCTTGAGCGGGACAGCGGGTTCCAGCTCTCGCTGCCGCTGATCCAGAAGGTGTTGGGTGCGGTCTTCTACGGCGACATGCTGATGATGCTGGCAAACCAGACCCGCCCCTATGAGGACCGCGAGGGCGACGCCGACCGGCTGATCCACTACTGGGTCTCGATGCTGAGCGATCAGTTTGCCACCGGCCACGGCTGTTCCAAGCGGGAGATGGCCCGCAACTTTGACGCGATTGCAAAGACCTTCTCCCAGCTGCATGTCACCCGCACCCCAAAGGTAAAGGTCGGGATTGTCGGGGAGATTTACATCAAATACTCTCCGCTGGGCAACAACCAGCTGGAGCGGTTCCTCGCCGAAGAGGGATGCGAGGTCAATGTCCCGGGGCTTTTGGGCTTTATCCTCTACTGTGTGGTCAACGGTCCGCAGACCATCGACCTCTACGGCGGCAGCAAGGCGGTAAAGGGGATCTATCATCTGGTCTTCAATTATTTTGAAAAACGGGAACAGATGATGGTGGAGGCGATCTCCCGCTATCCCGGGCTGACTCCCCCCGCCCTTTTCTCCGCCACGATGAAGTGCTCGGACGGTATCATCGGCCGCGGTGCCAAGATGGGCGAGGGCTGGCTGCTCACCGCCGAGATGATGGAGCTCGAGCAGCACGGGGTGGACAATATCATCTGTGCCCAGCCGTTTGGCTGCCTGCCCAACCACATCTGCGGCAAAGGTATGATGAACAAGATCCGCGCGGTCTACCCCGAGGCCAACATCGTCGCGATCGACTACGATCCCAGCGCGACACGGGTCAATCAGGAGAACCGGATCAAGCTGATGCTCAGCGTTGCCCGCGAGCGGCTGGGCGGCAAAACCTCGATTCCCCCGCAGGGGCGCCCCGAGACCGTTCCGGTGCAGGACCGGTACGCGGCCTTTGCCGCCGCTGCCGCGCAGGCATAATCACATCAAAATCAAAGGGCCTGATGTCTCTCGACATCAGGCCTTTTTCTATCAGCAGTAAGCACATCCTCTCCGGTGTTCCGGCAAGGGCTGTGCGAGATCGCTCCGGCGGGCCAGCGCGAGCTCAACCAGCGGCACGATTGAGAGGGAGAGGCCCAGCGCCGCCGCGGTGTTCAGATAGGAAAGCCTTGCCGCCGGCATCAGTCCGGTGAGCAGGTTGATCGTCCGGTCTGCTGAGACGAGAATCATTAGCGCACCGCCGAACCGCAGACAGAACTCACCAAAGCAGCGCTGCGCATACCGCCAGCTGCGGCTGTTGCGCATGCTGCGCGGGGTGCAATAGCCCCGGCCGATGCAGGGGCGGCGCGGTACCATACCGCGCCAGAGCGACCCGACCACAAGCAGACCGGCCGGGAACAAAAGATCGATCATCCAAAAAAGCAGCTGCGCTCTCATCTCTATCTCCTTCTTCCTGCAAGCCGAAACCGGCAGGATTCTTTCTTTGATCTGTACCCATTATAACGCAAAATCCTTATCGCTTTCTTAACATCGCCTTAAAATCTCCGAAGGTGGCAGAAATTTCATCTGTTTTTCACCTTTTTCTCCCAAACGGGAACAAAAAGCGGAAACCCCTGCGCGGGTTTCCGCTCGTATTCTCTCAAAAGAACAGGTCTTTGCCCGGATAGACCGCCTCGCAGGTGACCCGCAGACCGAGCCGCCGCAGCGTTCCCTCGTCCCCTGAATGGAGCATCTGGGTGGAGTGGAACTCACAGTCCCGCAGCAGCGGCAACGCCATCATCGCCCGGTCGGTCAGCGTATTGGTCGCCGCCGAGATCGAGAGCGCGGTCAGCACGTCATCCAATTTGAGCAGGGTACTGCGCCCATTGAGGATCTTTGTCTTGAGCTTGACGATCGGCTCCAGGATGATCGGGCTGATTAAGGTCAGATCGTCGTCGATGTTGGTCAGCGCTTTGATCGCGTTGAGTACCGCCGACGAGGTCGCGCTCATCAACTCACTGGCCTTTCCGGTGACAATGCGGCCGTCATGCAGTTCCAGGGCCGCCGCCGGCATCCCGGTGCGGCGGGATTTCTCCATCGCCGGATCAACGACAACCCGGTCGTGCGGGGTGATCTCGAGCTGCTGCATAATCATCCGGATCTTTTCGACCGCCGCCTCGGTGCCCTTTCCCTGACGATGGGCACATTTCGCGGCAAAGTACCGGCGAATGATCTCCTGGCAGCTCGCACGGGAAACCGCCGCATCGTCAAAGATGGCGTAGCCCGCCATATTAACCCCCATATCGGTCGGGCTCTTGTAATCATAGGCCCCGCCGCTGATCCGCGAAAGGGTGCTGCGGACAATCGGAAATGCCTCGACATCCCGATTGTAGTTGACGGTGGTCTTTCCGTACGCCTCGAGATGGTAGGGATCAATCATATTGACATCCGCGAGGTCTGCGGTCGCAGCCTCATAGGCGAGATTGACCGGATGCTTGAGCGGCAGATTCCAGATCGGGAAGGTCTCAAACTTCGCGTACCCGGCCGGCACCCCGCGCACCGTCTCGTGGTAGACTTGGGACAGGCAGGTCGCCAGCTTGCCGCTGCCCGGGCCGGGCGCGGTCACCACCACCAGCGGTTTGGTGGTCTCGATGTAGGGATTTGCGCCGAATCCGTTTTCGCTGCAGATGTATTCAATGTCGGTCGGATATCCCCGGATCGGCTTGTGCACATAGTTTTTGACCCCGCGCATGGTCAGTTTGGCGAGAAAGGCATCGGCTGCCGGCTGGCCGGAATACCGGGTGATCACCACACTGTTGACCTCTATTCCGAGCTGGGTGATGTCGTCGATCAGCCGCAGCACATCCATATCATAGGTAATGCCGAGATCTGCGCGGATCTTGGTCTTCTCGATATCCCCGGCCGAGACGACAAAGATGATCTCCGCCATCTCCCGCAGCTCATACAGCAGCTTGATCTTGGCATTTACATCAAAACCGGGCAATACCCGGGCGGCATGGTAATCGTCGAACAGCTTGCCGCCGAACTCGAGGTAAAGCTTGCCCTTCGCGCCCTCAATCCGCTCCAGAATGTGCTCCTTCTGCTTGCGCATATACAGTTCATTGTCAAATCCAATCTTATCCATCCGGTACCCCCGTATCGCCCTGCTGTTTTCCTTCTGCCGAAAAAACGGGACCTGCCGCGCAAACCGCCAAGTCCCCCATTTCTGCCACCCTTTGCGACAGACTTCATAACGAATATAGCGTACCATGTTGCAGACTCTTTTGCAAGGGCCGCCATGCAAATTGATGCCGCAGTGGAACTTCTCAAAAAACTGACCACGCCGAATGGGGAGGATTCCGCTTGCAGCTGTTCCTCCTGCAGATAAAACGCCATCCGCCTGGATGGCGTTTTATCCGGGTTTTTATATCAAATTATTTTGATTTGTTTTGGGGCGAAAGTGAGGAGTTTTTATGAATGTATGGGAATTGATCCAGTACCAGATCCTCGGGATGCAATGGCTTAACGATCTCCTGGGCGCAGGGTTGTCCGCGCTGGGACTGGATCTAACCGGCCGGCTCGGCGGCAGCCTTCAGTTTTTTCTCTATGATGTTCTGAAGATAACGATTCTGCTCTGTGTGCTGATTTTTATAATCTCCTATATCCAGAGTTACTTTCCGCCCGAACGAAGCAAGCGCATTTTGGGGCGGTTCCACGGTATCCCGGCAAACATCATCGCCGCGCTGCTGGGAACGGTAACCCCGTTCTGCTCCTGCTCCTCGATCCCGCTGTTCATCGGGTTTACCAGCGCCGGTCTTCCCCTAGGGGTAACCTTTTCCTTTTTGATCTCTTCTCCGATGGTGGATCTGGGAAGTCTTGTGCTGCTCATGAGCATCTTCGGGATTAAGGTTGCAGTCCTCTATGTGCTGCTCGGGCTTGTTATTGCCGTAATTGGCGGGACGGTCATTGAAAAGCTGCGGATGGAAACGCAGGTGGAGAGTTTCTCTGCCGGGACGGCGGCAGGGTCCCGAATCAATCCGGATGCTGTCCGGCTGATGAAAGAGCGCTATGACGTTGATCTGGAGCAAACCCAGCACAGCAAGCTGCTGACGGAGCTTCCGCCGGTGGATATTGTCGTCACAATGGGCTGCAATGTCCAGTGCCCCCATCTGCCCTGCAAGTATCGGGAAGATTGGGGATTGGAGGACCCTTCCGGACAATCCGACGAGGTGTTTTTGCAGACAATTTCCAAGATTGAGGACAAGATTCTGGATCTCAAAAAACGCATAGAGAACACAACGATCATGACACAGTAAGGGGCAACGCCATCTCAACCGCTCACAGGCTGTCAACCCTGCGGGTCGTTTTCGGTTTGCAGAATACTGACTTTCAGTTGATATCCGCTGGCAAAGCGCTTTCTGACCTGCAGTTTGACCTGCATTTCAGGCCAAATTCAATCTCAATTCTGCAATTTTAAAAACACGACAAAAAAAGAAGTCCCAATTCGACTTTGTGTTCCCGGCCACAGGGCGATGAATGTTGTGTGAATACTACCTATAAATATGCAGAGGCATTCAGAAATGGGTGCCTCTGTTTCTTCGTTTATATGAACACTTCCAGAAAAAGCCTCAGTCTAATATCCTGCACATTAGTCA
>DXIA01000050.1 GCA_019113125.1 Candidatus Pygmaiobacter gallistercoris
GTACGACATCAGTACAACGCACTGGCAAAGAAGGTAATGCGGGGCGAGGCAATCAGTTACCGCCGCGCCCTTGCAAGACGGGCGGCCCGGGAAATGAGCTTTTCGGAACTGAAGGAAAGTGAACTGGCGCAGCTCTTCACGATAGACGAATATGAAAGCGACTACTTTCATTTTCGGGTATCCGGCTTTGATGTGCGTATCCAGGATGAACTCCTTGCCGAGGCCCTCAGCGCTTTACCAAAGCGAAAACGCGAGATTGTGCTTTTGTCCTATTTTCTGGACATGAGTGACGAGGAGATTGGCGCGCTGCTGAATGTGGTGCGCACGACGGTATTCCGGCACAGAAAATCTGCGCTCGCGAAGATCAAACAGTATTTGGAGGAAAAAGCAAATGGGAAATACGAGTAAAAAATCCGAAAATCTTTTGCCGTTCTCGGTGATCGCCGCGGCGACAAAGGGGGACACAGATGCGATCTGCGCGGTCTTAAAACACTATGAGGGTTACATAGCCAAACTCTGCACCCGGACGGTGAGGGACAGTGAGGGCAATCTCCGCTCCTATGTGGATGAAGAGATGCGCCACAGGTTACAGGTGCGCCTGATTACCCGCACCCTCGCGTTCCGTATCGAGTAGTGGCGATCCCATGCGGGGATCGCGTGCTGCGTTGCCCGCATGGGAAACCTTTGTCGTTCTGTAAAAGCATATCGAAAGCGGTATGCTTTTACGGGCCGATAAAGCCTGATTGATCTTTGAAAAAGAAAGCCCGGCAAAAGACCGCCGGGCAGCATAAGGCAGACGGACACGATCTGTCTGTGTGGAGCCGGTCGGCCGGTGCGCTATGACCCTGTTGCAAGTCCGCAGGACGGGACCCCTACAAAACAGGCGAGCGACAAAACCAGGCCGCGAAACAGGGGTGGCAGCCTGTGGGCGAGGATGCACAGACAGGACAATGCGACTCCCGCGTTGAACGCCCTCAAAGCATTGCGCGGCGCACCCATCAGCATGGGCCGGGGTGAGATTCCCGTGGAGCTGCAGCCGGCAGCCGTCCGTTTTCTTGCCTGTTTTATTTTTTGAATCCATCTTCTTCTTTTTATTTATGGATAATTCCTAAATTTTTGATTAGCAGCAGACAAACCCGAAACGGCGCGATACAATGGGGATGGGAGGTAGAGAGAAACACCCTTTTGCGTGCCGGTTCTGAGCGAAAGGAGGCTGCTGTGTCAGAACTTCAGAACGGTACCGGGAAAAGGCCGATGGAATGCCGCACCTACACCGTAGACGAGGTCGCCCAGATGCTGGGCGTCAGCGCCTCGCAGGCGTATCGCCTGGTGCGGGAGGGCCTTTTCAAAAGTGTACGAATTGGCAACGCCATACGAATTCCGAAACGGTCGTTCGATCAGTGGCTGGAGCCGCTTGACCTGTGACAGGAGAAAGGAAGATTCGCTATGGCATCGATTATCAAAAGAAAGAAGAACTATTCCGTCGTCTACACCTATGTGGACGAAAACGGCAAAACCAAACAGAAGTGGGAGACCCGCTCGAGCTATCAGGACGCGCTGAAACGCAAAGCGGAGATCGAGAACCAGAAGAGCTCCCACTCCTTCCTTCCGCCTGCCGACCAGACGATCTCCGAGTTTATGTCCGACTTCGTCACCCTCTACGGCGAAAAGCGGTGGGGGGTCTCGATGTACGACAGCCAGAACGCGCTGATCGCAAACTACATCAACCCGATCATCGGGGAGATGAAGGTGCAGGAGGTCACCCCGCGGGTGGTGGACAAGTACATCCAGACCCTGCAGAAGACCCCGGCGGTCAACACCAAGATGCGTCGCGCCAAGACCGAGTTTGTCACCAGCGCGACGATCGAGAAGATCATCAAGCTGCTCCGCTGCGCCTTCAAGCAGGCGGTGCGGTGGGAGCTGGTCGCGAAGAACCCGTTCGACAATGTGGTGCTGCCGAAGGTGGAGTACAAGAGACGGGAGATCTGGACGGCCGATATGATCCGCACCGCGCTGGATCAGTGCACCGACGGCAAGCTCTATGTCGCGATGAACCTCTCGTTCGCCTGTTCGCTGCGGATCGGGGAGATTCTGGGGCTGACCTGGGAGAATGTCCACATCTCGGATGACGAGATCGGGATGGACAACGCCTATGTCTATATCGACAAGGAGCTGGCGCGGGCCTCCAAGCGGGCCATCGAGATGATCGGAAAGCGGGACATCTACCACATCTTTCCGCCGCTGCTCCCGAACACCAGCACCCGGATTATCCTGAAGAAACCCAAGACCAACTCCAGCATCCGAAAGGTCTGGCTGCCCAGGACGGTGGCCTACATCCTGCGGGAGTGGAAGAAGTCGCAGGACGAGCTGCGGGCGCTGCTGGGGGAGGAGTACCAGGATTACGATCTGGTGGTGGCGCTCTCGAACGGGCGGCCCTGCGAGGATCGGGTGATTTTGAAGTCGTTTGAGAAACTGCGGGAGGCAGCGGGGCTGCCGCGGGTGGTCTTCCACTCGCTGCGGCACTCGAGTACCACCTACAAGCTGAAACTCAACCACGGCGACCTCAAGGCGACCCAGGGGGACACCGGTCACGCCCAGATCGACATGATCACCAACGTGTATGCCCACATTCTGGACGAGGATCGCAAGGTCAACGCCCAGAAGTTCGAGGACGCGTTCTATGCCTGCGCCAACCCCGACCTGCGGGGAGTGCATCCGCCGGAGCCGAAAAAGGAGCCGGAAAAGGAACCAGAACCCGCTCCGGCAACCGCTCCGGCAACCGCCGCGCCCGCCCCGTTGGATCTCGCGGGGCTGCTGGAACAGCTGAGCAAATCCCCCGAGCTGATCTCCGTACTTGCCGCATTGGCGGCGGCGGTTCCGTCCAAAAAGTAGGGCGGAATGGTCGTTTTGGCAGATTGGCGGTTTTGATTAGCAAATCTGGACAAAAATGTTCAAATCCGATTAGCGGAACCCGGGCCAAAAATGCATAAACAATCAGACCGACAAAAGCAGAAAAAATGAACACAAGAAAACGCCGCAAACCACGAAAAGCGGCTTGCGGCGTCGTTTCTTTGGCACCCCCGGCGAGAATCGAACTCACAACTAACCCTTAGGAGGGGTTTGTTATATCCATTTAACTACGGAGGCAGATTGAGAAAATATTCAATTTAGCGGGGCAGCCCGACCTGAAGTGAACGATTTTTAGGAGGCGGCCGCTCTGTCCGAAAGCGGTGGCGGGGAAACCCCTCTTTGCCGCCGCACCGCATGGTTTTTGCAGTATCTGATATTATATAGGAAGAAAGGGAAAAAATCAAGTTGAAAAGTCACGTTGCCGGTGTTATAATATGCCGGTACCAGCTGTAATTGGTCGGATTTTTTTGGATGTTGCTTTTGAAATGTTGGAGGGATCGGAGTTGAAAAACAACTATTTTGGCCGTGCATTTGTCAGCCGGCCGGGCCACCTCTCCCCGACCCGGGTGATTGTGGCGAGTTTCTGTTTGGTGATCTTGACCGGCACCCTGCTGCTGATGCTGCCCATCTCGACCCGGGACGGCCAGATTGCGGCGGTCGACGCCCTTTTCACTGCGACCTCGGCCACCTGCGTGACCGGTCTGATCGTCTACGACACCTTCACCAAGTTTACCGGTTTTGGCCAGGCGGTGATCCTGATGCTGATTCAGGTCGGCGGTCTCGGCCTTGTCACCCTGACCACCTTCTTCAACCTCGCGCTGCGCAAGAAACTCGGATTTAAGCGGATGCTGCTGGCCAGCGAGTCGATCAGCCTCGACGAGGCGGCCGGCACCAAAAAACTGCTCTATCTTGTGATGCAAACGAGTTTCGGCTTTGAGCTCGCCGGCGCGGCGGCGCTGGCGGCGGTCTTTGTGCCGAAGTTCGGGGTGGGGGGAATCTGGATGTCGATCTTCACCGCCGTGTCGGCTTTCTGCAACGCCGGATTTGACATCTTCGGTTTTCTCGAGCAGTACGGTAGCTTGACCAGCTTTGTCAACAACTGGTATGTGCTGGGCATTGTCGGCGGACTGATCGTCTGCGGCGGGCTCGGGTTCATCGTCTGGCAGGATCTGTTCGCCTTCCGCCGGCGCAAAAAGCTGACGCTGCACACCAAGCTCGTGTTGACTGTTACCGCAATTCTGATCCTCGGCGGTGCCGCCGCAATTGGGGCGATGGAGTGGAACAATCCCGACACGATGGGCACCCTCTCGGTACCGAGCAAGATCCTCTCGAGTCTGTTCCAGTCGATCACCTGCCGGACCGCCGGCTTTAACAGCATTGACCAGGCCTCAATGCACTCGATCACCAAGCTGATCTGCACATTGCTGATGTTCATCGGCGCGGCCCCCGGCGGCACCGGCGGCGGCGTCAAGGTCAGCACCTTCACGATTATTCTGCTCACCGTCGCGGCGGTGCTGCGCGGGCGGGAGGATCCGGTGCTGCGGGAGCGGCGGATCGATCGCAAGACGGTCTACCGCGCCCTCGCGATTGTCACCCTCGGCATCGGGGTGCTGATCTGCACCACCCTGTTTATGGTCTTTGATACCCCGGTCCCGGGCGGCCGGATCGACGACAACCTTGTCGACTGCCTGTTCGAGGCAGCGTCCGCCTTCGGCACTGTCGGCCTCTCGGTCGGCATCACCGCCCAGATCGGCGGTCTTGTGAAGGTCATCACCTCGCTGACCATGCTGATCGGCCGGGTGGGTCCGGTTTCGATGGGCATCTCGCTCGCTGCGCGGGCAAACGAGCTTTCCCGTAGAGAGGTTCTGCCCGAGGCGCGGATCGTCGTCGGTTGACTTTTTTCGCGGCGGTGGTTGACGGATCGCCCTGCATGTATTATCATAAATACGCGGCCGGACGCTGTGTCCGGCCGCGTCTGTTTGAAGGATTCGTTAGCCAAAACTAACACATAGAGGAAGAGGATGGAAAGAATGACACTGAATGAACTCGAGATCGGTCGCAGCGCGACGGTGCTGACGGTCGGGGGAGAGGGGGCGCTGCGGCGCCACCTGCTGGACATGGGACTGACCCCGAAGACGACGGTCACGGTGCGCAAGCGGGCGCCGCTGGGGGACCCGATCGAGCTGCGGCTGCGGGGATATGAGCTGACGCTGCGGCTGGAGGACGCGAAGAAGATCACCGTCGCCCCGCTGGATGAAAAGGGGGAGAAGGTATGATCTTTGCACTGGCAGGCAACCAGAACAGCGGCAAGACCACCCTGTTCAACCAGCTCACCGGCTCGAACCAGCACGTCGGAAACTTCCCCGGGGTGACGGTGGAGCAGAAGATGGGCACGATGCGGGGGGAGAAGGACGTGCAGGTGGTCGACCTGCCCGGCATCTACTCGCTCTCCCCCTACACCAATGAGGAGATTGTCACCCGGGATTACCTGCTCGGCGGACAGGCGAACGGGATCATCAACATCGTTGACGCGACGAATCTCGAGCGGAACCTCTATCTGACGATGCAGCTGCTTGAACTGGGGCTGCCGCTGGTCATCGCGCTGAACATGATGGATGAGGTGCGCTCGGGCGGCGGGACGATCCAGGTCGAGAAACTCTCGGCCGAGCTGGGGGTGCCGGTGGTGCCGATCTCGGCGGCGAAGGACGAGGGTATCGGGGAGCTGGCCCACACCGCGATCGAGACGGTGGAGAACCACCGGCTGCCGGCGCGGCTGGACTTCTGTTCCGGCGCGGTCCACCGGGCGATCCACTCGATTGCCCACATGGTGGAGGACCACGCCGCCGCGATCGGGGTGCCGGCCCGGTTTGCCGCGACCAAGCTGGTCGAGGGGGACGAGCCGATGCTCGAGCGGCTGCGGCTGAGCGACAACGAGGTGGATATGCTCGGCCACACCGTCACCGAGATGGAGCGGGAACTCGGCACCGACCGGGAGGCTGCAATGGCGGATATGCGGTACAGCTTTATCGAGAAACTCTGCGCCGACACCGTCACCCATCCCGCCGAGAGCAAGGAACACCTGCGCAGCGTCAAGATCGACGCGGTGCTCACCCACCCGGTGTTCGCGATCCCGATCTTCATCGGGATCATGGCGGCGATCTTCTGGCTGACCTTTGGAGTGATCGGGGCGGCGCTGAGCGACCTGCTCGATCTGGGGGTCGGCTGGGCGACCACTGCGACCGAAAACTGGCTGATCAACTTCGGCACCAACCCGGTGTTGCGCAGCCTGATCATCGACGGCATCTTCGCCGGGGTCGGCACCGTGCTGAGCTTTTTGCCGATCATTGTGGTGCTCTTCTTCTTCCTCTCGCTGCTGGAGGACTCCGGCTACATGGCCCGGGTCGCCTTTGTGATGGACAGCCTGCTGCGCCGAATCGGGCTCAGCGGCCGCAGCTTTGTGCCGATGCTGATCGGGTTCGGCTGCAGCGTCCCGGCGATCCTCTCGGCCCGCACCCTCTCGAGTGAGCGGGACCGCAAGATGACGATTCTGCTGATCCCGTTCATGAGCTGCAGCGCCAAGCTGCCGATCTACAGCCTGATGACCGCCGCCTTCTTTCCCGACCACGCAGCGCTGGTGATGGTGCTGCTCTACCTGATCGGGATGGCGCTGGCCATTATCATCGGACTGATCTTCAAGAACACCCTTTTCTCCGGTAATCCGGTGCCCTTTGTCATGGAGCTGCCGAACTACCGGCTGCCCAGCCCGAAGAGTGTCCTGCTGCTGATCTGGGATAAGGTCAAGGACTTTTTGACCCGGGCCTTCACCGTCATCTTTGTCGCCTCGATCGCGATCTGGATCCTCCAGACCTTCGACATCCGGTTCAACATCGTCGCCGACAGCGGCAGCTCGATGCTCGCCTCGATCGGCCGGCTGATCGCCCCGATCTTTGCACCGCTCGGTTTCGGCGACTGGCGGGCCGCGACCGCGCTGCTGGCCGGGTTCAGCATGAAGGAGGCGGTGGTCTCGACCTTCGCGGTTCTCTCGAGCGACCTGTCCGCCCTCTTCACGCCGCTGACCGCCTTCGCATTCCTGATCTTCACCCTGCTCTACACCCCCTGCGTCGCGGCGGTTGGCACCGTCCGCAAGGAGCTGAACACCCGCGCGGCGCTCGGGATGGTGGCCTTTCAGACCGGTTTTGCCTGGGCGATGGCCTTTCTCGTCTACCACGCCGGGCTGCTGCTCGGCCTTTGAGGAGTTTGTATGCATCTAGTTGATTTTGTCCTGATCGCGCTGCTCGCCGCCGGGATCTTTTTCGCGGTGCGGCACGCCTGGCGCAACCGGGGCGGCTGCTGTGGCGGCGGCTGCGCCGGGTGCAAAAAGTCCTGCGCAAAACGGGGAGGTGTGAGATGAAGGGCGAGCGGCTCTCCCCCCGCGCCAGCAGGCTGCTGGTCACCCTGCTGACCCTGCTCTTCTCGGTCGTCTTTCTCTGGTCCGGCAACCGGATTGCCGCCGCCGGCGGCGGGGTTCTGCCCCCGCTGACCGACGACGGCTTTCTGCGCGCCAGGGTGGAGGAGATCCTCTCGCGTGAGGAGGAAAACGGCATCCTCGAGCTGCGGTTTACAGCGACCCTTGAGACCGGCGAGACGGTCACCGCGATCCAGCAGTACAACACCGAGAGCACCGTCGAGCTGCCGCTCGCAGAGGTCGGCGACCGGGTGACCCTCTACCCGAATCCCGATCCCGCCACCGCCGACAGCGCACCTTACCGGCTGGACGACTATGTCCGGGTCGACGGGGTGCTACTCCTCACCGGCGTCTTTCTGCTCGGGTTGATCCTGATGGGC
>DXIA01000051.1 GCA_019113125.1 Candidatus Pygmaiobacter gallistercoris
CCTCCCGGCGGTCGTCCTCCCGTCGCGCGGCGGACTCAATCACCGCATAGGGCTCGCCCCGGCGCACCAGCTGGACGTCCCGACTGCCCCGGAAACTCTTGGCCCCCGACAGCAGCCAGATGCTCTCGAGCAGGTTGGTCTTGCCCTGGCCGTTGCGGCCGCAGAGGACGGTCAGCCCCGGGGAAGGGCAAAAGTGTGCCTCTTCAATGTTGCGGTAATTGCGCACCGTATGTTCTGTCAGAATCACCCTTGGGTGACCTCCAGCACAAAGTCCTCGATCTCGGCCCGATCGCCGGGGCGCAGCTTTTTGCCCCGCTGGGTGCAGACCGCCCCGTTGACCTTTACCGCGCCCTGCTGGATCGCGACCTTCGCCTCACCGCCGGTGGGCAGGATGCCGGCGAATTTGAGCAGCGCGTCCAGCCGGATAAATTCGGTCTTGATTGCAACCTGTTGGATCTCCATAAAACTCCCTGCTTTCTCAGTCGTTCTTAAACCGCACCGGCATGACCAGGAAGATAAAGTCCTCCCCCTCGACCGGCAGTACCTTGACCGGGGAGAGCGGCCCGTTGAGCTCGATGGCCACCTTGTCGCTGCCCGAGTTGCGCAGCGCATCCAGCAGATACCGGTTGTTGAAACCGACCTCCATCCGCTGTCCCTCAAACTCGCAGGGGATCGAGTCCATCACCTTGCCCAGCTCGGTCTGGCAGCGGACGGTGAGGTTCTCGTCAAAGGTGATCCGCAGCGGGTTCTTCAGCCGCTCGGTGATGATCAGGCTGGCCCGCTCGATCGAGCTCGAGAACTCCCGCACATCCACCACCACCCGGGTGAGATGCTCGGGGTTGATGGTCTTTTTGTAGTCGAGGAACGCGTCCTCCAGCAGTCGGCTGATGATGGTGTAGCCGCCCAGCGAGAAGACGACATACCGCTTGCTGGCGCTGATCGCGATGGTCTGTTCGGCGTCGTCGATCAGCCGGGCGACCTCATTGAGGGTCTTGGCCGGGATGACGATCGAGACCCCGCGCTCGGCCTTGACCGGGCGGGTGCAGACCGCGAGCCGGAACCCGTCGAGGGCGACGAGGGTCAGGCTGTTCTCCTCCAGCACGAACTTCTCGCCGTTGTTGGCCGGCTTTTTGTCATCCTGCGAGACGGCGTAAATCGTCGTCTCGATCATCTGTTTCAGGGTGCAGGCGTCCATCTCGACCGCCGGCAGCACCCCGTTTTTGTTCTCCTCGCTGCCGCGCTGGAACGCACTGGCCGGCAGCTCGGGGTAGTCGGAGGCGGACAGACCGGTGATGTTGTATTCGGTGATGCCGCCTTTTACGGTGGTGATGAGGGTTTCGCTGCACTCGATCTCGACCCGCTCGCTCGGCAGCCGGCGGATCATGTCCCCGATCAGCCGGGCGGAGAGGACGACCGAGCCCTCGTCCTTGATCCGGGCATCGATTTTTGTGGTGATCCCCATCTCGAGGTCATAGCCGGTCAGGGTCAGGGTGTTTCCCTCGGCCCGGAAGAGGATACCCTCCAGCGCGGGCACGCTGCTTCGGGTGGTCACCGCGCGGGAGACGCCGCTGATCGCTTCGGCGAGACTCGCCTTGTCGCATTCAAATTTCATATTGATCCTCCCTTTTGTCGGTATTCTGCATTCTCCCGCAGGCATTTTGGTTGGTCGGGAGAGTTTTCAAAAATGGCAGTGGTTTGGAAAGAGGAAATAGTCGCAGTAATAGGGGCGGTGGATTTGTGGAAACTCGGCCGATTTTCCGCATCACGCCGCGAATTTTGACCAAAAATAATATTTTGAAAGCCTTGTGGAGAGTTTGTGGTTTTCCACAGCCTGCCCACCGTCGGCGAAAAAATGTGAAAAGAAGTTTGTTGAAAGTTGAAAGTGATGTTGAAAACTTGCCGCCGGTTTCTCAGCTGCGCGCGTTTTTGAGAATATCCTCCACAATCTCCTTGAACCGGGGGTCGGCGTTGATCTTTTTTTCCACCTCGGAGAGGGCATAGACGACGGTGGAGTGATCCCGGCCGCCGAATTCCCGGCCGATCTCCTGCATCGTCATGCCGGTGATCTCGTGGACGACATACATCGCGGTCATCCGGGCGGAGGAGATGTTGCTGCTCCGCTTGCGGCTGCGGATGTCGGCGGCGGTGATGTTGAAGGTCCGGGCGACCTCGTTGACGATCTTCTCAATCGTGACCGGCACCGGCTGGTTCTCGTTGAGGATGTCCTTGATCGCGTTCTGGGCCGCGCCGATCACCGGCTGGATCCCCTCGAGCAGACGATAGGCGTTGAGTTTCTTGACCGCGCCCTCGAGCTGCCGGATGTTGTTTTTGAGGTGGTTTGCAATGAACTCGGCCACATCGTCGGACAGATCCAGCCCCAGCAGATCCGCCTTGCGGCGGATGATCGCCACCCGGGTCTCAAAATCGGGCGGCTGGATGTCGGCGATCAGACCCCACTCCATCCGGGTGCGGATCCGGTCCTCCAGACTCTTGATCTCCTTGGGCGGCCGGTCGGTCGCCAGCACGATCTGCTTGCCGGCGTTGTAGAGGGTGTTGAAGGTGTGGAAAAACTCCTCCTGGGTGGATTCCTTGCCGGCGATGAACTGGATGTCGTCGACCAGCAGCAGGTCCGCCGCCCGGTATTTCTGGTGGAACTCGGCGGTCGAGTTGTTCTGGATCGCGCTGATGATCTCGTTGGTGAAGGCCTCGCCGTCCACCATCACGATGTTGAATTCGGGGTGATTTTTCGCGATCTCCAGCCGGATGGCATTGAGCAGGTGGGTCTTGCCCAGCCCCGAGTCGCCGTAGATGACCAGCGGGTTGTAGGCGCCCGACGGGTTGGCCGCGACCGCCTGGGCGGCGGCGTGGGCAAACTTGTTGGTGCTGCCGACGATGAAGTTCTCGAAGGTAAAGGCATAGCTGCCGTTGGTGGGGGCGGCGGGCTCCTTCGGCGCCACCTGGGGCACCTCGAAGACGAGGGGGACCGAGAAACCGAGGATCGAGGTGAACGCCTCGTTGAGCAGGTCGGTGTACCGCTCCTGCACCATGCCCCGGATAAAGTCGCTGCGCACCGAGATGGTCGCCGTGCCGTTCTCAAACGAGACCGGCTCGAGACCGTCGATGAACAGGTTGTAGGTCGCGTCTACCAGCCGCTGGCGGCAGTAGTCCTTGACGGCGGCGAAGATCTCATCAAACGAATCCATAACAGTATGACACACTCCCGATGGAAAAGATTAGGGGGCGGGGGGATTGAAAAAGAGAACAAAAAAAACAGGCTTTTAAGCAATCCAGCGCCGCGCAAAGCGGCGCAATCCCGCGAAAACTTAAAAACCGGTTTCAGGACCGCACAGACGGCCGG
>DXIA01000052.1 GCA_019113125.1 Candidatus Pygmaiobacter gallistercoris
TGCTCCGACTTCTTTTATAAGGAGGATGCCGGATGAAAAAGACGATCGTGCTGAATGCCAGTCCCCGCAAGAATTGGAATACAGCACAGATTTTAAAGTCTGCAGCAGACGGAGCAAGATCCGCCGGTTCTGAAGTCGAATATATCGACCTGTATGATCTGAACTTTACAGGGTGCCGGGGCTGCATGCTCTGTAAGCGGAAAGGCGCAGAGCGTTGCCGCTGTTACTGGAAGGATGATCTGACCTCGGTGCTCTCGAGGGTATATGGGACCGATGCGCTCCTGGTCGGGACACCGATTTATTTCGGCAGGCCCTCCAGCCGTTTCTTCGCCTTTTTGGAGCGGCTCCACTTTCCGGCGCTCTCCTACGATGATTACAGCAATTATTTTACGGGCAAGGTGAATGTGGGCCTGTTCGTGACGATGAATGTTCCAAAAGAAATGTATGAACAGGCGTACAGCCACGCCTTTGAAGGCTATGCGAATGAGCTCCGATTCCTGAACGGTGAGATTGCCCTGTACCCGGTGTGCAATACCTTGCAGGTGAGCGATTACTCTAAATTCTCCATGCAGGGATTCAGCGAGACAGACAAACAGCAAATCCATAAGGAGCGTTTTCCGCTGGATCTGAAAGAGACCTATGATCTCGGTGCGCAGCTCAGCAAATAAATGCGGTCCCGACTGGTAAGGACGCCCTCCAGCGCGAAGAAGGCACTGGTATCACCATGCGGGCGTTTGACATGTCGGAACAAACGGCGGGTTGCTCGCTCCGATGTGTTGATAAGTCAGCGCGCACGGATTGCGATGCGCCTTTATTCCAAATCAAATCCGGTGTGTCGGGTTTCAAGTTGGTTTTGGGCACAGAGCTGGAGACTGCGGCATCGATCCTGTTGCGATGTTTCATCAAAAGAACCGTGACCTTGATCCAGCGTGTATCAAGGTCACGGTTCTTCCTTTTTGGGGACGCTAGAGGATCGAGTGATCCCCAGTGAAAACCTTTTGGTGGGATCCTCCGGTACAGACTGCGACCCCGCAGCATCAAGGCCCCTTGCTATGTTTCATTCATTCCGGCAGCTGCTCGACGGTGCAGAACTGGTAGCCGTTTTCCCGAAACCAGCCGATGATCTCGGGCAGCGCCTCGACGGTGGTTTTGGTCGCCTTGGTGTCATGCATCAGCACGACGCAGACGTCCTTCTCCTTTGCATCCTTGACGATGTTCTGCAGAATCGTTTCTGCGCCGGGATGACCGCCGGCAGCATCTTCGGCGCAGACATTCCAGTCGATGGTGTGGTACCCCATCTCTTCCGCCTGCTGCTTGAGCCGTTTCATGATATTGCTGCCGCCGTACCGGTGGCTGATGGTGTTGGTGCTGCCCCCGATGAACCGCAGCCAGGTCAGGGCGGAGGGATCCTCGACATAGGGCGCGAGCTTTTTCTTCAGCTCCTTGATATCCTCCCAGAATGCGGCGGTGTCGGCGTAGACCTTCTTGTAATCATGGGTGCAGCTGTGCAGCCCGATCTGGTGCCCCTCCGCCTGCATCCGGGTGAGGATCGGCAGGTACTTCTCGTTGTTGTCCGCCGCAATGACAAAGAAGGTCGCGGGGACCTGCTCCTCCTTGAGGATGTCGAGGATCTCTTCGGTGCGCTTGCTCGGCCCATCGTCGAAGGTCAGCGCGACCCATTTCTGCTGCTCGGTGTCCGCCGGCTGGGCTTTGGGCAGAAATGAGGCGTCGTCCGGGATCCTTGTGAGATCCTGCTGGCGGCAGACCATCGGGGACGAGAGACGGGAGGAGATGGCGGCGGCACAGGCGAGCAGCAGAAGGCAGCCCGCGGCGATGCCGCAAAGACGGGGAGAGAGTCGCATGGGATTCACCGTTCCTTTTATTTTGGATTGTACTGTTTTATTCTTATGATGCAGATGAGGCTGTTAGCACGGGAAAATATTGCCGGGAAGGACTTGACGGGGGAAAAAGATCTGTGGTATAATCTTTTTTGCAGCAATTAAGACTGCAGAGATGCGGAAGTGCTGGAACTGGCAGACAGGCACGTTTGAGGTGCGTGTGTCTATGACGTGTGGGTTCAAGTCCCATCTTCCGCACCAAGGATCCGGATGCATTGCATCCGGATTTTTTGTTTATCGGCGGTTTTCTGTTTTCGGGAATTTACAGTGGATCCAAAAGGATTTATAATAAGACAATATTCGGTTAAAAGAGGCGAGCGGAGTGAGAATTTACAGTTTATTTGAAACGGGGCGGCCGGTGTTCTCCCTTGAGGTATTCCCCCCGAAAAAGACGGTCAGTCTTGCGCGGGTCAAACAGACGCTGCGGGAACTCGCGGTACTGCGGCCGGATTATGTCAGCGTGACCTACGGTGCGGCGGGGACGGCGGCGGGGCTGACCTGCGAGCTCGCGGCCTGCCTCAAACAGGAGCTCGGGATCGAGCCGCTGGCCCATCTGACCTGTATCAATTCGAGCAGAGAGCAGCTCGACGGGGTGCTCGCCCGGATGCGGGAGGTGGGGGTGGAGAACATCCTCGCACTGCGGGGGGACCGCTCGCCTGATGTTGCGCCACAGAAGGATTTTCTGCACGCCAACGAGCTGATGCGATACATCCAGAGCCGGTATGACTTTTCTCTTGCCGGTGCCTGCTACCCTGAGGGACACCCCGACAGCCCGACGGTCGAGGCGGATCTGCAGGCACTGCTCTACAAGCAGCAGGCAGGGGCAAAGCATCTGGTGACCCAGCTCTTCTTTGACACCGACGGCTATTTTCGGTTTGTCGACCGGGCGCGGGCGGCGGGGATCACCCTGCCGATCCAGCCGGGGGTGATGCCGATCGTCAAGCTGGGGCAGATCCAGCGGACGGTGGCGCTGAGCGCGGCGAGCCTGCCGGCGGCCTTCTCCAAGATGATCGCCCGGTACGAGCAGGATCCGGACGGGCTGTACAAGGCGGGGATCCAGTACGCGGTCAGCCAGTGCCTGGCGCTGCTGGCCGGCGGTGCGCCGGGAATACACATCTACACAATGAACAACCCGGATGTCGCAAAGCGGGTCTACGAGGGGATTCGGGACGCGCTCGGAAGAGAGGAGAACTGAGGTGCGGCTGCGGTTGCACTACCCGCTCGAGCGCGGGTCGCTGGCGCGGTATCTCGGCTACCCGTCCGGGCAGGCGCTGCGGCGGGACCAACTGCCGCTGCTGCAGCAGGTCGAGCGGGAGATCCTGCAAACTGCGGTGCCCCGCTGTGTCTTTGCGCGGTACCCGCTGCGGCGGGACGAGGAGGGCCTTGCGGTCGGGGAAACCGGGATGCTACTGGCGGGGCGGGATATCGCGCTGCATCTCGCCGGCTGCCACAGCGTGATTCTGCTCGCGGTCACCCTCGGGGCGGGGATCGACCGGCTGCTGCTGCAGGCCGGTGCACAGGATGTCGCCCGGTCGGTGATGCTGGACGCCGCGGCCTCGGTGGCGGCGGAACAGGCAGCGGATGCGGCGGAACAGGCGGCCAAAGAGGCGCTCTGCGGCGCGGGGGAGCACCACACCGGACGGTTCAGCCCGGGGTACGGCGACCTGCCGATCGCACTGCAGCGGCAGCTGATTCCGCTGCTCGATGCGCAGCGGCAGATCGGCCTCGCGGCGACCCGGGACGCGATTTTGACCCCCCGCAAGTCGGTGACCGCGCTGATCGGGGTCGCGGACGGGCCGGTCAGCGGGCGGCTTGCGGGCTGCGACCACTGTCTGCTGCGGGAAAAATGTGAATGGAGAAAGCGAGGGATGCGCTGTGGCGGAGCATAAGCCGGGCGAACACTATCTGATCCTGGACGGAGGCATGGGCACCATGCTGCAACAGGCGGGGATCGGCGGGGGCGGCCGGGGGCCGGAGCTCTTCTCGATCCTAAACCCTTCGGCGATCACCGCGATCCACGCGGCCTATCTCGACGCGGGGGCGGACATCGTCTACACCAACACCTTCGGGGCGAACCGGCTCAAGACGGGGGACAGCGGTTTCACGGTGGACCAGATCGTCACCGCCGCGGTCAAGGC
>DXIA01000007.1 GCA_019113125.1 Candidatus Pygmaiobacter gallistercoris
AGATGATGGAGCGGATGCAGAAGAGCTATATCCGGGACATTGTCGATCTGTGTTACATGATTTCGGGCTATCTGGACCACAGTGATGGGTTGATCGAGTCGCTGAAAAACTACATTGCAGCCGGATATCCGGACACAGCGGACAGCGGACTGGAGCAAAAATACCTCTATACACAACAGGTAATCGACTACATCGGGCAGAGCTTTAAGGACGTTTACTCGGTACAGCTTTCCACCACCCAGCAGGAGCAGGAGCAGATTCGATCGAGCAACCGGCGGCTGCTGGCCATCCAGGCGGGCATCCTTGTGGTTGCGATAGGGGTGTGTTATGGTTTCTATCACAAGGTGGTGTGGGGGATCACCCTCTCGGTAAAAAAACTGACCAACTTCGCATTCGGGGTGACCCAGGACCCTGCAAAGCAGGAACACATCGAGATCGCCACGGGAGATGAGCTGTCGGTATTTGCCGGTGCATTCAACGAGATGCTGGACACCATTCATGCCCAGATGAACCAGATCCAAACCGATTCTCGGATGCGCGAGCAGCTGCAGCAGGTGGAGATGGAAAATCTGCGGATCAGTGCGGCGCTGCAGTCCAGCCAGCTGCGGCTTTTGCAGTCGCGGATCAACCCGCATTTTCTGTTCAATACCCTCAATATGATCACCCAGACCGCCCATATGGAGGACGCGGAGGAAACCGCCCAGCTGATGGAGGCGACGGCGGAATTTCTGCGGTACAATCTGGGCAAGGTCACCAAGTCGGTCACCTTGGCTGATGAGATCGAAAATACCAGAAATTATGTCTATATCCAAAAATGCCGGTTCGGCGAGCGGATTCGTTTTGATTTCGAGATTGATGACAGCTGCGCCGATCTGGAGATACCCTGTATGATCCTGCAACCGCTGGTTGAAAATTCAATTTCTCATGGAGTTGGCGCAATGATTGAGGGCGGACGGGTGATTGTCCGCCTCGCCCGAAAAGAGCAGACGGTCTGGCTGACGGTGGAAGACAACGGTGTCGGCATTGAACCGGAGCGCCTTGCCGAGCTGCGCCGCTCCTTTGCACAGGAGAATGATGACGGTCATATCGGGCTCAAAAACGTCTATCTGCGTCTGAAATTGTTTTTTGCGGATCAACTGCAGTTCGAGATTGAAAGTGAGCCGCACCGGGGGACGGTGATCCGCATTGGACTGTTTCGACCGCAGATACCAAAACAGGCGGGAGAAGCTGGAGAGTAAAACAAGATGATCCAATATACCATGGTCATAGCGGACGATGAGGAGATCGAGCGCAAAGCACTGCGGTTGCTGGTGCAGAAGGAATTTCCCGAAATAGAGATTGTCGCGCTGGTCTCCAATGGCACTGATCTTGTGGAACAGGCCCAGAAATGGCGGCCGGATATCGCGATTGTCGACGTCAATATGCCGGGGATCAACGGCATCGACGCGATCGATCTGCTCTGTGCGCGGGGGGTACATACCAGATACATTATCAATACGGCTTATGACGAGTTTGAGTATGTTCAGCGGGCCCTGGCACTCAAGATCGACGCCTATATTCTCAAACCGGAAAAGCGGGATGTGACGATTGCCACCATCCGCAAAATTTGCCGGCAGATTGACGAGGAGCGTTCGAGCAACCGCAGTCAGATGCAGATTCGGGAATTGTTTGTTCGGATTCAGCCGGTGATGGAGAGCGAGATCATGTACTCTCTCTTCATCGGAGAACCGGCGGTAGACAGTTTCAATACCTACTGCGAGATGCATGCAGTCCGGTTTGAGGGGGGTGCGGTGGTTGCTCTGGTCCCGGTGATCGGCGGCTCAAACGGGCTGCGCTCACAGGACAAGGCGGTGCTGCGGGCGGCACTGGATGCGGCATTCGGCAACAGCTGCTTTTATCTGGCATCGGTTACCGAGAGCAATATCTGTCTGCTGCTGTTTGTGCCCTCCCGGCCGGAACCGGAACAGCGGCGCTGGATTGCCGACGTGCTGCGGGTGGCGGTGGATAAGCTCAACCACAGCCTTCACCTTCCGCTCCGTGCCGGGGTCGGCGGCGTCTATTCCCGGTTTGATCAGATGGGCCGCTCCTATCAGGAGAGTTTGCTTTCCCTGGTTGGCACGCAGGGAGATGATGTGGTGTTCTACCGCCGAGAGCAGGAGGAACAGGCAGATCGCGTCCGAACCGAGGCGGAGTTGCTGGTGAGCCTCGCGCGGGAGGGCAACCTCCAGCGGATCGGCTATGAACTGAACCGGCTGGCTCCCGGTCTGCGGCAGGATACGGCAAAGGGAAGTGCGCTTTGGAAGGTATCGCAGGAGCTGTTGGGCCGCACGGCGCAGGAAAATGCCTCGCTGCACACCCAGCTGGAGCGAACAACCAAGGCGCTCGAACAGCCGGACGCGGACAGCGCCGCGCTGCTCCGGGAGGGTTTCTACCGGATCGCCGCGCTGCTGGATAAAAAAGGCGGAGAGACGGAAGAGACCTACGTTCAGCAGGCACTTCGCTATATTGAGGAGAATTACGCCAGCGAGATTTCGCTGGACACAGTGGCAGGACAGATTGGCATCAGTCCGTTTTATCTCAGCAGACTTTTTAAGAGCGAACAGGGAGAGACCTTTGTTGAGTGCCTTACCCGGGTGCGGATGGCCGCGGCGGTGCGGCTGGCAAAGGAAACTCGACTGTCGATCCGGGAGATCGCTGAGCGAACCGGTTACAGCAATCCGACCTACTTTTGCCGGGTATTCAAAAAGCGTACCGGCAGCACAATCGGGGATCTGCGGGAAAAAGCCCGCAAAAAAAGATTTTAATGCGCGGTTGTGCAAGCACGTTGCGCCGGTCTTCCGGTGACCGTTTGCCACTGTGCTCGCGGTGGAAGGACAGACCCTTATTGCACAGGGGTTTCGGTGTGTTTTGAGAGATCGTTTATATTTTGATCGGACGGCAGATCGGCCGATAAAGAAAAAACGTCATGAAAACGGATGCAAAGCGATACCAGCATCCGGATATTTTGGAACAAGGAGTGATTGATCGTGGCAAAGAAGTTTGTTTGCACCCCGACGGAGCCGGTGGTCGAGACGGTGGAGGGAAAGATCCGCGGGTTTATTCTGGACGGAACCTATTGCTTTCACGGGATTCCCTATGCTGAGGCGGATCGGTTCTGCCAGCCCCATCCGGTACCGGCATGGGAAGGGGTGCGGGACGCGCTGAGCTATGGCTATGTCTGTCCGTTGATGGAGCAGGATGTCCCCGATAAGGAGGTATTGGTGCCTCATCGCTATTGGCTGATGGATGAACACTGCCAGAATTTAAATCTGTGGACCCGCAGTCTTGACCCGAAGGCCAAAAAGCCGGTCATGGTCTGGCTGCATGGAGGCGGATTCTCGGCAGGCAGTGCGATTGAGCACATCGCTTACGAGGGCGATCGCCTGTGCGAGTTCGGGGATGTGGTTGTCGTCTCGGTGAACCACCGGCTAAACCTTCTGGGCTATCTGGATCTCTCGGCATTCGGAGAAAAATACAAGAATTCTGCCAATGCGGGCAATGCCGACCTGGTGGCGGCGCTGGAGTGGATCCACCGCAATATCGCTGCATTTGGCGGCGATCCGGATAATGTGACCCTCTTTGGTCAGTCGGGCGGCGGCGAGAAGGTTCTCACCCTGATGAACACCCCCGCAGCGGACGGGCTGTTCCACAAGGGAATCATCGAGAGCGGTGTCACCGACCTCACGCCGGGTTCCAGCTGTGACGGTGTGCCGCTGGTCCGCGCGATGCTGGAGTATCTGGGACTGCCCGAGAGCGAGGTCGCTCAGCTCGAGACGCTGCCCTATCGGCGACTGGTCGAGGCCTATAAGGCGGTGGCCGGCAAGGTAGGTCGTGCCGGCAACTACATCGGGAACTGGCCGGTTGCAAACGAGTGGTACAAGGGCAATCCGCGAGAGGTTGGATTTACCGATCACGCAAAGACGATTCCGGTGCTGATCGGCACCGTGATGGGTGAATTCTGCTTTGATCCGGGCGTTCAGAACAAGTATGCGCTTTCGGAGGATGAGGCGATGGCCCTTGTAGAGGAGAAGTACGGCGATGCCACGCCGCGGCTTGTAGAGCTTTTCCGTGCGGCGTATCCGGGCAAAAATTTGACCGATCTGCTCTATCTGGACGCCTTCTTCCGCGGCCCGACCCAGCAGTTTATTGCATTGCGGTCGGCAACCTGCACCGCACCGACCTATTCCTATCTGTTCAGCTACGATTTTCCGATCGATGGGGGCAAGACGGCCTGGCATTGCAGCGAGATTCCGTTTGTCTTCCACAATACCTGCCGCACGCCGCTCTTCAACGTCCCCGGTGAGACCGACCGTCTGGAAGAGCAGATCAGCGGTGCGTTTGTCCATTTTGCCCGGTACGGCAATCCCTCGATCCCCGCGCTGCCCGATTGGACCGCCTGCAAAGAGGGGGATGAGGCAACAATGGTGCTGGATAAGAACAGTGAACTGCGGCATAACTTCGATGCAGAGCTGATCAAGGAGCTGATTGCTACGGGTGCGGCACCCAACATGACCCTGCTTGACAGTGTTTCTCCCGATGGAAACAAGGTGACTGTCCGTCATTGAGTTGCTCCCCGACTGCGGAAGTGCGCAGAGAAAACCGGGGCCGTTGATCGGTGGGCATTCCCATGAAGAGCAGGAAGGGATCACGGCGTACATGTGTTCTGCGTTTCTGCGGACAGAACTTGAGTGCAAACAAAAAGCGTTCCTTAATTGAACTGCCCCAGATTGTGCAGACAGTACAAAAAAGAGCCCCTGTGCAGGAATATTCGGTTTTAGCAGGAATG
>DXIA01000053.1 GCA_019113125.1 Candidatus Pygmaiobacter gallistercoris
TCGACCGCCTGCCGCGCCAGCGCCGTCTCGTCCGCGCCCGAGAGGCCGAAGACCTCCCGCCCGAGCCGGGCAAACCGGCCGGGGTCGCTCGGCAGGCAGAAGTCGGCCCAGCCGCCCCAGACCGCCGAGAGGGAGGCCCCGTGGGCGACGTCGAACCGGGCCGAGAGCTCGTGTCCGAGCTGGTGGGGCGCAAAATCCTTGATCCCGCCAAGGCCGGTCAGCCCATTGTGGGAGAGGCTGCCCGCCCACATCAGCTCGCTCATCGCGTCGTAGTCGGTCGGGTCGGCGGCGGCGATCCTGCCGCAGCGGATCACGGTGCGCAGCAGCGCCTCGGCGATCGCGTCGGTCAGCTGGTTGTCCTGCACCGGGTTGAAGTACCGGTCGAGGGTGTGCATCAGGATGTCCACCACCCCGCACTTGACCTGCCAGGGGGGCAGGGTGAGGGTCAGCGCCGGGTCCATCACCGCGAAGGCGGGCCGGTTGAGGGGGCTCGAGAGGCCCCGCTTTTGGCCGATCTCCTCGTCGGTGAGCACCGCCGAGTCGCTGGTCTCGCTGCCGGCGGCCGAGATGGTCAGCACCACCCCGACCGGCAGGCTCTTCTCGAGCGGGACCTTCCCGCTCCAGAACGCCCAGAGGTCGGTGCCGGGGTTCGCCGCGCCGTGGGCGATCCCCTTTGCGGTGTCGATCGCGCTGCCCCCGCCGACGGCGAGGATCAGCTCGGCGCCAAAGTCGATCGCCCGGCGCACCCCCTCCCGCGCGTGGGAGAGCCGGGGGTTCGGCTTTGCCCCCTCAAAGGTCTCGCTCGCGATCCCCGCCGCCTTGAGCTGGGCCTCGATCCGGTCGAGCAGCCCGCTGCGCCGGGCGCTCGCGCCGCCCGAGACGATCAGCACCCGCTTTGCGCCAAGGCGCTGGATCTCCTGCGCCGTCTGGTCCTCGGCGCCCCGGCCGAACCGGATCCGGGTGGGCACCCAATAGGTAAATTCATGCATCGCTTTTTCCCCCTTATCGCTGGATCGAGAGGGCGCGCAGCAGGTTCTGGCGCTCCTCCCAGAGTTTCGGTGAAAGGTCGACATAGTACCGGTGCGGGTACTCAAACCGCTTGACCTCGTCCCAGAGCGAGCCGACCTGGGCCGCACAGGAGGCGCGGATCTCCTCAAGCGAGGGGCAGTCGTAGACCCGGCGGCCCTGCTCGAAGACCGGCACCAGGATCCGGCGGGCAGTGCAGCCGGTGTAGGTGCGCTGTTTCCAGGTCTCGATCGGGTCGAACAGGGTGATGCCGCCCGCGGTGTCCACCTCCTCGTCGTAGAGGGTGATATAGTCGGCCATCGCGTTGCCGGTCTCGTCGTCGTAGATCCGCCACAGCGCCTTGCGGTGGGGGACGGTCATCTTCTCGACCGACTCGCTGACCTTGATCTTCGGCAGATAGCTGCCGTCCTCGTTGCGGATCGCGGCGAGCTTGTAGACCCCGCCGAAGACCGGGTCGCTCTTGCTGGTGATCAGGTTCTCGCCGATGCCGAAACTGTCCACCTTCGCCCCCTGCAGGATCAGGTCCCGGACGATGTACTCGTCCAGCGAGTTGCTGACCACGATCTTGGCGTCGGGGTAGCCCGCCTCATCCAGCAGCTGCCGGGCGCGCTTTGAGAGGTAGGCGATGTCCCCCGAGTCGATCCGGATGCCGGCCGGGCGGATCCCGGCGGGGCGGAGCACCTCGTCGAAGACCCGGATTGCATTCGGCACCCCGCTCTTGAGGACGTTGTAGGTGTCCACCAGCAGCACGCAGCCGTCGGGGTAGAGCTCGGCGTACTTCCTGAAGGCGTCGTACTCCGAGGGAAACATCTGGACCCAGGAGTGGGCCATCGTCCCCGAGACCGGGATGCCGTAGTCCCGCGCCGCCATCACGCAGCTGGTGCTGGTCACCCCGCCGATGTAGGCCGCCCGGGCGCCGAAGACCGCCGCGTCGTAGCTCTGGGCCCGCCGGGCGCCGAACTCGGCCACCGGCCGCCCCGCCGCCGCCCGGACGATCCGGTTGGCCTTGGTGGCGATCAGGCTCTGGTGGTTGATGTTGACCAGCAGCATCGTCTCGATCAGCTGGGCCTGGATCGCCGGCCCCTCGACGGTGACGATCGGCTCGCCCGGAAAGATCGGGGTCCCCTCCGGCACCGCCCAGACGCTGCAGGAGAATTTGAAGTGTTTGAGGTAGTCGAGGAACGGCTCGTCGAAGATCCCGAGCCCCCGCAGATAGGCGAGGTCCTCGTCGGTGAACTGCAGCTGCTCGAGGGATTCGATCAGCTGCTCGAGGCCGGCGCAGATCGCAAAGCCGCCCCCGTCCGGCACCCGCCGGAAGAACATGTCGAAGACGCAGATCTTCTCCCTGTATCCCTCTTCAAAGTAGCCGGCGGCCATCGTCAGCTCGTAGAAGTCGGTGAGCATTGTGAGGTTGCGTTTTACTTCCATCGTTCCTGCTCCTTTCAGATCCCGCGGCGGCGGTTGACCTTCCCCATCCGCTGGTTGCGCCGGACGGCCCAGATGACATACCCGATATACAGCACCGCGGTGATCGCGATCAGCACACACAGCACCTTGAAATAGAGGGAGGAGAAGAACTCCCCGATCTTCGCCACCACGAAGAGGGCGGTGTTCCGCTCGAGGCTCTGGCTCGCGACGAGGTCGACGGTGCCCAGCTCCTCCCCCGCGATCGAGAGGGTGACGCTGCCCACCACATCCCCCGCCTCGATCGGGGCGGCGACCGCGTCGGGCAGGTGGTACTCCTTGTTGATGGTCGAGCTGTCGCTCTCGATCGGCAGCAGGGTCACCAGATCATCCGCCGGCCGCAGCTTGAGGGTGTCCTGCTCGGAGCAATACTTGACCTTGATCTCGGCGATGTCCTGCTCGGTGTCGAGCGCCGGGCGGACCGCGAGGCTGCTGAAGACCCAGTCGTAGATCTGGGCCGAGACCTGAAAGGCGAGGCCGTAGCCGTTCTCGTCCTTCTCATAGGGGGTGCCCATCACCACCAGCATATAGTTCTGGCCGTCCAGCGTGGCGGTCGAGATCAGGTTGTAGCCCGCCTCGGGGGTGGAGCCGGTCTTGATCCCCTGCACATAGGAGCGGTAGACATCCGACGAGGGGTTCATCATATAGTTGGTGTTGCGGATATAGTAGCCCTCGGGGTGCTTGTTGCTCGCCGGCATCCAGTGCTCGAGGGAGGTCACGACATCCATGAAGGGGGCGCCGAGGTCGTAGCAGGCCTTGGCGATCAGGTACATGTCCCTGGCGCTCGAGTAGTGGTTCTGGTCCATCCCGTACAGGCCGTGGGCGCAGGCGAAGTTGGTGTTCTCGCACCCCAGCTCCTTGGCCCGGTTGTTCATCAGGTAGTAGAAGTTGGACAGGCTCCCCCCGCCCAGATAGTCGGCGACGGCGCTCGCCGCCTCGTTGCCGCTGGGCAGCATCATGCCGTAGAGCAGGTCGATCAGCTTGATCTGCTCATACGGCCGGATGTCGGCGGTCGAGCCCCCCGCGCCGTAGAGCTCGTCGTAGATGTAACCGGGGGTGGTGATGACCGTCTCGAGATCCTCGCCGCTCTCGAGCAGCAGCAGCGCGGTCATCAGCTTGGTCAGGCTGGCGGGGGGGCGTTTCTTGTCGGCGTTCTTCTCGTAGACCACCGTATTCGTATCCAGGTTGACCAGATACACCGCGTCGGCGTTCGGCTCAAACGGGGGGGTATAGCTGACCGCCGACGCGCCGGCGGCAAACGGCAGGCAGAGCAGCAGCAGCGCGAGCAGGCTGCAACACAATTTTTTCATTCCAGGGCACCTCGCGGGATTCGTCATTTTATGCTATAATAATTCATTATATCATGCGGCGCATGCGCCGTATCCATAGTATAGCATCATTTTATGAAAATAAAAAGCATCCGCCCGCCGCGAAATCCGGCGGGGGAGAGGAGGCGCGCGGATGATCTATCTCACGGCGGATCTGCACGGGGATCCCGACCGGCTGCGGGCCGCCCGCAGGAAACTGCGCCGGCGGGACACCCTGATTGTGCTGGGGGACTTCGGCTTTGTCTGGACCGGCGACAAATCGGAGCAAAAGCGGCTGCGCCGGATCGCGAAGGGGAGGGGGACGGTGCTCTTTCTCGACGGGGCGCACGAGAACTTCGACCTGCTCGAAGAGTACCCCCTTGTCGACTTCGCGGGCGGCCGGGCCCGCAAGCTCGGCGAGCGGCTGTTTTACCTCGAGCGGGGGGCGTGCTACACCATCGAGGGGCGCAGCCTGCTCTGCATGGGCGGGGGCGAGAGCGAGGACCCCGCCGACCGGGAGGAGGGGGTCAGCTGGTGGCCGCAGGAGCTGCCGGACGAGGCGGACTTTGCCCGCTGCCGCGAGAGCCTCGCCGCCCATTTCGGCAAGGTCGACTACATTTTGACCCACACCCCGCCGCTGCGGCTGCGCCGGTTTCTGCTGCCCGGGGACCGGGAGCAGGACAACCGGCTCGAGATCTTTCTGGACACCCTCGCCGACAGCGCCGACTACCGCTGCTGGTACTTCGGCCAGCTGCACCTCGACCGGGCGGTCGGGCCGCGGGCGGTCGCGGTCTACCGCAGGGTGCTGCCGCTCTGGGTGCCCCCGAAGAAGAAACTGTTCCACCGTTAACGAAAAGGATCCCGCCAGCTGCCCGCTGGCGGGATCCTTTATTCTGTCTCTTATTCCGCGACCGGCAGCAGCACCGATCCGCCGAAGATGGTCTGGGTCGCGACCCGCTCCGCCCGGGCGAGGGCCCAGCCGCCGGCGCAGTTCGGATGGGCGGCGTACTCGGGGAAGTTCGAGCTCGACAGATCCAGCCGCAGCCGGCAGCCGGGCGCGAGGGTCCAGCTGATCGGCCACATCCTGATCTCGATCTCGGCCCGCTCGCTGGGCCGGTAGTCCAGCCGGTGGGGTGCGCCGCAGCGGTAGCCCAGCGAGGTGATGCCGCCCCGGATGTTGCGGGCGACCCCATCGGGGGCGACCTCGAGCAGCTTTGCGGTGAAGGCGGTGTCGGCGCAGTCGCTCGCGACCTGCAGCCGGACCCGGATCTCCCCCCGCAGCGCCAGCGGCTCGGTGAGCGGGTCTGAGACAAAGCTCACCACATCCGGCCGCCAGTCCGGCTCGGGCTGGGGCAGGCTGCCGATCTCCTCTTTGGAGGTGAACAGCGACTCGCCGCCGTGGCTCGGCACCGGCCGGTCGGGATCATACCGGTACTGCAGCGGCTGTGCGTGCTGCGGCTGCGCCGGGGTAAGGGCGCGGGCCGCGCCGTCGAGAAAGAGCTGCCGGCCCGGCAGATCCCCCGCCGGCATCCGGTCAAGGGTCTCCCAGCGGTCGGCCCCGATGTTGTACAGCTGCACCCCGCCGCGGGGCAGTCTGCCCTCCTTGAGGATTTCGGTGAACCAGCGCAGCGCGCTCGCGGTGTCGCTGTTTTCAAGATGCTCCGCCGGCTTGCCGGGGATGACATTCTCAAACCAGTGGTTCCAGGCCCCGATCCGCAGCACGCTGTGGGCGGCGGCAGCGGGGGAGAGGGCCTCATACCCCCGCACCGTGCCGCCGAGGTGGTGGTCATACCAGCCGCTGCCGATATAGACCGGCAGGTTCAGTTTGCCCGGCACCTGCCGCAGCGCCCCCCAGAGCCCCTCGTTCCAGTAGGGGTCGTCGGGGTCGGTGTGGGTGATCCAGTCGCGGTACCAGTCCAGCCGCCCGCCCCAGAGCGCCTCGTCCACCTCGATCTGGGGGCGGTAGCGGCAGCTCTCGAGGTAGTCGGCGGTGACCGGAAAGCCGGCGTTCTGCATCGCCCATCCGGTCAGGATGTCCTGCCGGAACATCCCCTCCTGATAGGCCGAGGCGAACCGGTCGGTGCCGTAGTGGGTCAGGTAGAGGGTGGCAAAGCAGTCGGGCAGCGCGTCGGCCATCACCCAGCCGGTGAAGGCGAGGTAGGAGCAGCCGAGATAGCCGCAGCGGCCGGCAAAGGGCTGGGCGGCGAGCCAGCGGGCGGTGACAAGGCCGTCCCGCCGCTCGTTGACATTCGGCTCCCAGACCCCGCCCGACCCGCCGGTGCCCCGGCAGAACTGGTAGACAAAGCCGAACCCCCGCCGCGCGTACTCCCGGGCGGTCAGCCGGTACTCCGCCTCCGCCTGGGGATAACAGCTGCGCATCAGGATGGTGGGAAACGGCCCCGCCGCGTCCGGCAGGGTGACGACGGTGCGCAGCGGCACCCCGTCCTCTGCCGGGACCGCGACCTCATAGGGATCCGCCGCGCCGCAGCAGACCCCGCCCAGCGCGTCGAATTCCCGCTGCAGCCGGACAAGTCTCTCTTCTTCCATCGGGTTTCCTCCCCTCTCTCAGATGACCCCCTGATCGGCCAGCCGGTCGATCTCCTTTTGGGTGTAGCCCAGCGCGGCGAGCAGCCGGTCGTTGTCCTGCCCCAGCTCGGGGGCGGGGGTGCGCACGCTGGGGGGGGTGTCCATCAGCTTGATCGCGCAGCCGTTGACCGTGATCGGGCCGAGGGTCGGGTGCTCCATCCCGACGAACATCTCCCGCTCCTTGACATGGGGATCGGCGAGGATCTGGCTGATGTCGAGGATCGGCCCGGCCGGAATGCCGTGGGCCAGCAGGATGTCGGTCGCCTCGGTCATCGTCTTGTCGGCGAGCCAGCGCTCGATCAGCACCTTGAGGTCGTCCTGGTGCTCGAGCCGGCCCGGCATGTCGGTGAACCGGGGATCCGTTACCAGCTCGGGCATCCCGAGGATCTCGTCGCAGAGCTTTGCGAAGAGTTTCTGGTTGCCGCAGGCGATGATGACCACCCCGTCCTTGCAGGTGAACCCGTCGTAGGGGGAGACCGCCGCGTACCGGTTGCCCATCCGGGGCGGGACCTGGCCCGACTCGAGGTACTTGATGGCGGTGTTCTCGGTCGCCGCGATGACCGCGTCCATCAGCGAGACGTCGACCCGCTGGCCGCGGCCGGTGATGCTGCGGGCGTTGACCGCCGCGAGGATGCCGATGGCGAGGTGCAGCCCGCCGAGGATGTCCCCCAGCGCGCTGCCCGCCCGGGTGGGCTCGCCCCCCCGCGCGCCGGTGATCGCCATCATGCCGCCCATCGCCTGGGCGAGGATGTCGTACCCCGGCCGCAGGTGGTAGGGCCCGTAGCAGCCGAACCCGCTCACCGCGGCGTAGATCAGCCGGGGATTGATCTTCTTCAGCTCGTCATACCCCAGCCCCAGCCGGTCCATCACCCCGGGGCGGTAGTTCTCCACCACGATGTCGGCCTTTTCGGCCAGCCGGCGGAAGATCTGTTTGCCCTCCTCGGATTTCAGGTTGAGGGTCAGCCCCGCCTTGTTGCGGTTGATGTTGGCGAAGTACAGGCTCTCCCGCGCGCCGTCCTTGTTGGTTCGGAACGGGGGATAGGCGCGGGTGTCGTCCCCCGAGACCGGCAGCTCGATCTTGATGACCTTTGCCCCCATATCCGCCAGCATCATGGTGCAGAAGGGGCCGGCGAGCACCCGGGTCAAATCGAGCACGGTCAGGTTTTCCAGCGCCCGCGGTTCAGCCATCCAGCTCGCCCTCCTCCAGATGGATCTTCATCCGCAGAAAGGCGGAGCCCATCGACTTGCCCAGGCTGTCCAGCCGCAGCGAGAAGGTCGCGCCGCCGCCCAGCGCGTGTTTCATCACGAAGTTGAATCCGTTGAGGGTCGGCACCTCGTACCGGGTGATCTCCCCCTTGACCATCTCCCCGAAATGTTCGCGGACCTTCTCGACCGTGACCTCCCGCTTGATGATCTCGTAGTACTCCGGCTTGCGGGCGAAGACGCAGACGTTGCTGGTGTCCCCCTTGTCCCCGCTGCGGCCGTGGGCGATCTGGTTCAGATAGACTTCTGCCATCTCATTTCACCTCCAGAATATGGGTGGTCAGCTTGAGCGCGTCCCGCGGGATCAGGGTCGGCCACAGACCGATGACCTCCTGCACATGGGCGCGGCCGCCGAAGAAACTCGCTCCCGGAGGGCCGTTGAGCTGCAGCGGCGCGATCTCGGGGATCAGCTTTGCCGCCTCCTCCTTCTCCTTGGTGCGGATCGCGATCCGCAGCACCACCTCGTTGATGTTGCGGGTCATCTCCTCGCTCATGTTCGCCACCCCGAGGTGGAGGCTGTTGAGCCCGATGTAGCTGATGTGGATGTCCTCCGCCTTCAGCCCCTTGCGCCGCATCTTCTTCATCAGGATGTCGGCGGCGTACTGCGCCTTCTCGTAGGCATCGGGCCAGGCAAAGCTGAGCATCCCGACCACCTTGTAGCCGGCGTGGTAGCCGATCGAGAGCTTGAGGGTGTCGGGGCGGGGCTTGCCCTTGACCCCGCCGACCCGCACCCGGTTCTCCCCGACCCCGGTCAGGGTGGCGTGGCTGATGTCGACGTTGACGTCGGGGGTCAGGTAGTTGGCCGGGTCGTGGACCTCGTAGAGGAACTGCTCCTTGCAGCTCT
The DNA here is from genome assembly GCA_019113125.1 of Candidatus Pygmaiobacter gallistercoris. GTDB lineage: Bacteria > Bacillota > Clostridia > Oscillospirales > Ruminococcaceae > Pygmaiobacter > Pygmaiobacter gallistercoris. The sequence goes on from DXIA01000053.1 coordinate 8,491, forward strand.
GCTCGCAGATCAGCCCGCCGCAGTGGTCCGCCTTGGTGATCTCAAAGGTCTGTGGGGTGATCTCGGCGATCGGGAACCCGAGGTCATCCATATCCGGCACCTCCCGCCAGCCGTAGTCGAAGTTGCCGCCCGAGCCCTGGCCGCCGCACTCGAGCAGATGGCCGGCCATGATCCCCCGCGCGAGGTTGTCCCAGTCGTCGGCCGCCCAGCCGAACTCGTGGACAAACGGGGCGAGGAACATCGCGCTGTCGGCGGCGCGGCCGCAGATCACGGTGTCCGCCCCCTGCTCGAGGCAGTCGACGATCGCCTCGTGCCCGTAGTAGACGTTGGCGTTGAAGATCTTGTCCTTGATCTCGTCGAACTCCCCGACGTCGTCGATGTTCTTGAACTCGACGCCGGCCGCCCGCAGCGCCGGGATCTCGGCGCTGAGCTCATCCCCCAGCACATACCCGATCTTGTAGCCGGTCTGCCCCTGGGCCTTCATCTCGGCGGCGAGCGCCTCGACCGCGCCGGTGATGTTCATCCCGCCCGCGTTGGTGATGACCCGGATGCCCCGGCGCCGCGCGTCGGCGCCCGCCTCCCGCATCAGCCCGATGAAGTCCCGGGCATAGCCCGCGGCCGGGTTCTTGATCTTCTGGCGCGCCATGATCGAGAGGGTCAGCTCGGCCAGATAGTCACAGCCGAGATACTGGATCTCCCCCTGCCGCATCAGGTGGATCGCCGCGTCGTTGGAGTCCCCCCAGAACCCCTGGCCGCCGCCGATCGCCACTTTCTTCATTGACAACCCTTCCTTTCTGGTATTACGTTTTAGTACTACGTTGTACCTACTGATCAAAGAATACCCCCGCCGCCCGCGGTTGTCAACCGGGAGTTGCAATTTTTGTGAGGTATTCTATAATTTAATCAGTTGATACGGCGAGTTTGACAAACAAGAAGGAGGAGAGCGGATGGCCACCATCAAGGAGCTGGCGGCGTACGCGGGTCTTTCCCCGAGCACCGTCTCGATCGTGCTCGGCGGCAAGGCAGAGGAGCGGGGGATCCCGCAGGCGACCTGTGCGCGGGTGCTGGAGGCGGCGCGGGTGCTGGGCTACCGGCCGAACCTGTCGGCCCGGCGGCTGCGGGACCCCAAGGCCGGCGGGGGGATGACCATTGCGGTGTTCTGGGCGGAGGACTTCCGCGCGCCGATGATGGTGCGGTTTCTGCGGGGGCTGCGCCGGGCGATCGAGACCCAGGGAAAGGGGGCGGAGCTGCTGATCCACCCCTACACCTGCGGAAAGCTGCGGGAGGAGCGCAGCCTGATCTCGCTGTCCGCCTTCAACGCGGCGATCATCTGCAACGCCTCGGCCGAGGATCTCGACTGGCTGGAGCAGGCCCGGCTGATGCTGCCGGTGGTGCTCTACAACCGGCAGAGCCGCCGCTACTGCGGGGTGCAGGTGGACGACGCGCGGGTCGGCGCGCTGGCGGCGGAGCAGTTTGCCGCCCACCACTGCCGCCGGGCGGCGGTGCTCGGGGCCGACTCGGTCTTTCCCGGCATGGCGCTGCGGCGGGAGCGTTTCGCCGACATCTGCCGTCAGCGGGGGATCGCGGTGGGGCCGCAGCTGTCCACCGAGAACTCGATGGCGGGGGGCTGCGCGGCGGTCGAGGCGCTGCTCTCGGACCCCGCCGGCCGGCCGGACTGCCTGTTCTGCGACTCGGACGCGCTGGCGCTCGGGGCGCTGCGGGGGCTGCACCGGCGGGGGATCCGGCTGCCGGAGGAGCTCAAGATCATCTCGGTGGGCAACGGCGACCGGGAGGCGCAGCAGTACGCCTGGCCGAGCCTGTCGGTGGTCAGCATCCCGATGGAGCAGATGGCGGTCGAGTGTTTCCAGCTGCTGCTGCGGCTGATCGCGGGGGAGATCGCGCCGCCCCTCACCCTCCAGATGGAGACCGACTATCTGCCGGGGGAGAGCTGCCCGGCGCTGTGACGCAAGAAAAAAGACGGTATCTTTGAGGTGTGTCAGGATAAGAAAACAACGCCGTAAAAAGGCCGCTTTTGCGCGGCTGCGGCGTCAAAACGTCTCGACAACCACAAAGGGTGCCTTCGACGTTTTTCCTTGCACCCGCATCAAAATCGACCTTTT
>DXIA01000054.1 GCA_019113125.1 Candidatus Pygmaiobacter gallistercoris
AGCTGTTGATCAGTCCCGCTCCCGCAAGCTTTCCCATGATCTTCAGCGCAAACCGCAGCGAAACGCACATCTCTTTGCTGATACTTCCCGCATCCATCCGTCTGTCCGCCTTGGCGAGGCAGAAGACGATCCGCATTGCATAGTCGGTCTCCTGAGTGAGATACATCAGTGACCTCCCCTCTCATCCCTAAAATATACCTGTTTTGTATATTTTAAGTATAGCACAGCCGGACAAAATGTCAAGAATTCATCCGGATTCCTCCTGTCGAAAGTAGTACATCGCCGGCAGAGTGAGCAGAAACCAATACAGGCTGTACTGCGGGCAGATTTGACCGAGCAGATTCAGCGGCTGGTTGGTGTAGTCCCAGACCTTCCATCCCAGCCAGAGATTGACCACAATACCGACGATGAGCTCGATCCCCGTCACCACGGCGGCACCCGCAGCCGCCTGTACCAGCAGACTGCGCCCCTGCATCTGCCGGCTAACCAGGAAAAGGGTGAGCAGGCAGACTCCACCGGCAAGCGCCATGCTCCAATGGCTGCGTCCCCGGCACACCACCTCGATCGAGGTGTACCCCACCGCCCCGAACAGAAAAATTTCAATTTTGCGTCTCATCTCCATCACCCGGATTAGTTTGTCCGCCGGGCGGGGAAAATATCAAAAGCGGCAAAAAAAGACGCCGCCGCATGTTGAAATGCGATGGCGTCCTTCTGCGTTGCAATCAGTCCAGGAAATCCCGCAGTTTCTTCGAACGGCTGGGGTGCCGCAGTTTCCGCAGCGCCTTTGCCTCGATCTGGCGGATCCGCTCACGGGTCACGTTGAACTCCTTGCCGACCTCCTCGAGGGTGCGGGGACGTCCGTCCTCGAGGCCAAACCGCAGCCGCAGGACCTTTTCTTCCCGCGGAGTGAGGGTCTTGAGCACATCCGACAGCTGCTCCTTGAGCAGGGTGTGGCTTGCCGCCTCGGCCGGAACCGGCGCGTCCTCGTCGGGGATGAAGTCGCCCAGATGGCTGTCCTCCTCCTCACCGATCGGGGTCTCGAGGCTGACCGGCTCCTGCGCGACCCGCATGATCTCCCGCACCTTGTCCACCGGCATGTCCAGCTCGGCGCTGATCTCCTCGGCGGTGGGCTCGTGGCCGTTGCGGTGGAGCAGCTGACTCGAGACCTTCTTTACCTTGTTGATCGTCTCGACCATATGCACCGGAATCCGGATGGTGCGGGCCTGGTCCGCGATAGCGCGGGTGATTGCCTGCCGGATCCACCAGGTCGCATAGGTGGAGAACTTGAATCCCTTGGTGTGGTCGAACTTCTCGACCGCCTTGATCAGACCGAGGTTGCCCTCCTGAATCAGATCGAGGAACTGCATGCCCCGTCCGACATACCGCTTTGCAATCGAGACGACCAGCCGCAGGTTTGCCTCGGCAAGCCGCTGTTTTGCCTTCTCATCCCCCTGCAGAATCCGCTCGGCCAGTTCGACCTCCTCGTCCGGGGTCAGCAGCGGGACCCGGCCGATCTCCTTTAAGTATACCTTGACCGGGTCGTCGATCGCGACGCCCTCGGCAGCCAGCGCACCCTCAAACGCATCGGTGTTCTCCTCGGTGAGCTTGAACTCCTCGATCTCGGGATCCGGCTCGTCCACCACCTCAATGTTATGGGCATCCAGCGTCTCATAGAGTTTGTCGATCTGGTCAACGTCAAATCCGACCTCTTCCATCACATCGCTGATCTCCTTGGTGGTCAGCTTGCCGTTCTTTTTTCCGGTCTCGATCAGATCCTTGAGCGTGCTTTTCTTGTCTGCCATTTTTTATATTCCCCTTTGATCATCCGCCGAGAACCACCCCGGCGGTTTTTGGTGTTATCCTTTTGCTTTCGACTGCGCCGACTCAGCGCCGCTTTTCCCGCAGCTTTTTGAGATAATCCTCGAGCTGTTCGCCCGACATCTGAGCGGCCTCGAGCGATTTCGGCACGCTGTCCTCCAGTCGTTCCAGATAGAGGTCAACATCCTGTTCGGTAAATCCGACATCGTAGTTCTGAGCAAGAATCCGGGAGAGCAGTGCGATGGTGCTCTCCGGCAGTTCTCCCGACAGCTGGGAGAGCTCGATCGCATCGCCCTGCGCATGCTTTTGGAGCAGCAGCCGGTAAACCTCGGCCATTTCCGGGGCAATAAACTGCTCCGGCGTGACCCGCTGCGCGATCTTTTCCAGCATCTGCGGTTCCCGGATCGCCGCCGCCATCAACTGCTGCTCGGCGAAGGCAACCCCGAGCGCCTTCTGCCCTCCCTGGGTATAGGGCACCTTGATTTGGGAGGCGATGCCCTCCTGCATCAGCTCCTTCTCCCTTTCCCTCTTTGCCTTTCGGTCTCGGGCCCGCACCTGAGACTCCAGCTGGGTGAGTACCGCCTTTTTCTCCACATTGGTCTCCTCGGCGATCCGTCCGGCATAGACATCCCGTTCGGTCGGGGTGATCCTGCCGGCGAGAATGCCGATCGCATCCTTGAGATAACCGACCTGTCCGTCCGGCTTGGTCAGATCATACTTTGCCTTGGCCCGCGCGAGCTCGTACTCGATCGCATTGCTGCAGCCGTCCAGCAGCATCCGGAACCGGTCCGGCCCATACTTCTTAATAAATTCGTCGGGATCCTTCGCTCCCTGCACCGTCAGGATCGAGACCTTCATCGGCTCGTTTGCGAGCAGCCCGATCGCGCGGCGGGTCGCCTTCTGCCCCGCCTCGTCACTGTCATAGCTGAGCACCAGCTCATCGGCATAGTTCGAGAGCAGCCGCGCCTGTTCCGGCGTAAAGGCGGTGCCCAGCGGCGCCACTGCGGTGTCAAATCCTGCCTGGTGCAGCGCGATCGCATCCATATATCCCTCACAGAGGATATACCGCCGGCTTTTGGACTTCTTTGCGAAGTTCAGCGCGAACATGTTGCGGCTCTTCTTGAAAACCGGGGTGTCCCCGCTGTTGAGGTATTTCGGACCGCCCTCTTCCCCCATTCTCCGGCCGCCAAAGGCGATGACATTGCCCCGCAGGTCGATGATCGGGAACATGACCCGCCCATGGAAAAAGTCATAGGTTCCGCCCCGCTGCCCCCGCTTGATGATGCCGCCCGCCAGCATCTCCTCCTCGGTGTAGCCCAATTTTTTCAGGTACTCTCTGGTCGTGTAGTAACCGTCGGGGGAATATCCCAGCCCGAAATGGCGAATGGTGGCGTCAGAGAGCGCCCGTCCCCGCAGATACCCGCGGGCCTGCCGCCCCTCATCGGTGTTCAGCTGGGCGGCAAAAAAGCGGGCCGTGTCCTTATTCATCTCCAGAATCCGCCGTTTTATTTTTCCCGCATCGTCCCGCTCATCCGGCATCGGCATCCCAGCGCGGGAGGCGAGAAAACGCACCGCCTCTATGTAATCGAGATTATTGATCTTCCGCACGAAGGTGATCGCGTCCCCACCGGCCCCGCAGCCAAAGCAGTAAAAGCTGGAATTTTCGGGGTAGACCACAAACGAAGCGGTTTTCTCACTGTGAAAGGGGCACAGGCCGGTATAGGTTCGCCCGCGCCGGCGCAGCTGTACATAGCCGCTCACCAGCTCAATGATGTCGGTGCGCTGAGAGAGTTCCTGCAGATAATCCTGTGAAATGGCCATCCCGTCCCCTCCTTCCCCGTCTCAGTACTGCAGCGACCAGCCACGCGGGACAAACAAGTTCTCAAAGGTGCGGATGGCGAACTCATCGCTCATTCCCGAGATGTAATCGGTCACCGCCCGGTCGGGGCCCTCTTCGGCGAAGATCTGTTGGAACTGCCCCGGCATCCGGTTGGGATGTTTTTTAAAGTAAAGGTAGAGCTCCTCGATCAGCTTGTCGACCTTCTTCTCCTCCTTCTTGGCACGCTTGTCCACATAGACAGTCGCGTACATGAAGTCGTGAAGTGCCTCGTACTGCTGATAGACCTCATCATCCATCCGCAGCACCCCATCAGTACTGTTCTCAACCAGCGAGGTGATGAGGGAGGTGATCCGACGGCTCTTGGTCGCACCGAGCACCCGCACCGCCTCCCGCGGAAGATCCTGTTGATGCAGCACCCCGGCGGTCACCGCGTCCTCGATGTCATGGTTGATATAGGCGATGTGATCGGCGTATTTGACGATCTGCCCCTCCAGCGTGAATGCCTCCGGCCCCTTGGTGTGACAGACAATGCCGTTGAGCACCTCCTTGCAGAGGTTGAGGCCATCGGGGTATTTTTCCAGTTTCTCCACCACCCGAACGCTCTGCAGATAATGGGCAAAACCGCCGGGACAAAGCCCGTTGAGCACCCGCTCACCCGCATGCCCGAACGGCGTGTGGCCCAGATCATGGCCCAGCGCAATCGCCTCGGTCAGATCCTCGTTGAGCCGCAGTGCCCGGGCAATGGTCCGGGCGATCTGCGCAACCTCCAGCGTGTGGGTCAGTCGGGTGCGGTAATGATCTCCCTCCGGCGCGAGAAAGACCTGGGTCTTCTGTTTCAGCCGGCGAAAACTCTTGCAGTGGATGATCCGGTCCCGGTCCCGCTGAAAACAGGTGCGCATCGGACAGGGCTCTTCCGGCCTTGTCCGCCCGACGCTGTTTTCCGACAGACGAGCATAGGGGGACAGGGTCATCCGCTCGATCTCACAGGTTCGCTCCCGAACCGTCATCCCGGCCACCTCCGTCAAAAGCGAATTTTGGGTTCTATTTATACTATACGCCGTTTTTTGCAAAAACCCTTTTCTTTCACAAAAATTTCTGTAAAATTTTCGCTCTCCACCTCAAAACGGGGCGTAATAGGGATCGGATAGCTGAAGGTGCAGCTTGCCGCGACAGAGCTCGGACAGCTGATTCAGCAGCGGCTGCTCCGTCCCCTCAAGCAGGGTCAGGCAGAGGGTCACCTGATCCGCAAACCGGGTATCCCGCACCTTGGCGCCCGCCCCGGCAGCCAGCCGTCCCGCCTGCTCATAGAGCGGATAGGGCAGCAACAGATCGAGATCCACACAGGGCTGCACCGTCACCCGCTGTGCTCGTTCCAGTGCCGCCTGCGCCGCACTGGTGTAGGCCCGCACCAATCCCCCGGTGCCCAGCAGCGTACCGCCAAAATAGCGGGTCACCACCACGATCAGATCGGTCAGACCGGAATGGCGCAGCACCTCGAGTACCGGCAGGCCGGCCGTCTTCTGCGGCTCGCCGTCGTCAGAATACCGCGTCCGGCTGTCCTGACGCAGCAGATAAGCGTAGACATTGTGGTTCGCAGTGCGGTGTTCACTGCGGACCGACTCGAGAAATCGCAGCGCGGCCTCCTCGCTGTCCGCAAAGGAGGCGGACGCGATGAACTCGCTCTTCTTCTCCACAATGGTGGCACTGGCCACCCCGCGGATTGTCGTATACCCCTCCATGCCGCGCCCCCTTCTGCGAAAACCGGGTAAAAAAGCAACCTTGCCGCAGATGTGGCAAGGTTGTTTTCAGTTATCAGCTCAGTCCTTGATGCCGAAACGCTTTTTAAAGCGATCGACCCGTCCGCCGGAATCAACCAGCTTCTGCTTGCCGGTGTAGAAGGGGTGGCACTTGGAGCACACCTCAACACGGATCTCCGGTTTCGTGGAGCGGGTGTGGATCACCTCGCCGCAGGCGCAGGTAATCACGCAATCCACATACTTGGGATGGATACCTTCCTTCATCTTCGTTCACCTCACTCTGGTTCTGACTATTAGCGCATGTTATTTGGCATACGCAGCATCACAACCTGATTGTACCGGAGTCTTGGCACCGGAATACACGATTGCTGTAATAGTTTAGCACAACAGGCGAAAAAATGCAACTGTTTTTTGTATTGTCGCCGCATGTTTCCCCTAAAACGGAAAGGGCGCCCTGTGCGCCCTTTCCAGATAAAATAAAAATCTCAGAATCCCAGCATCTTGTGCGCCGCGTCGGCGAGTTTCTGCTGCAGCTGCTCTGCCTGCGCATGGTCCGCGCCCTTGGCGGAATAGTAGACCTTGATCTTCGGCTCGGTGCCGGAGGGCCGCACAATCACGCTCGCGCCGCAGTCCAGATGGTAGGTCAGCACATCCGACTTGGGCAGATCGATCGTCTTCTCCTCGCCGGTGACCAGATCCTTCGAGCAGCTGGCCGCATAGTCCTCAACCCGTACCACCTTATAGCCCGCAATCTCGGCAGGCGCCTCCGCGCGCAGATCGCTCATGATCTGTTTCATCTTGTCCATGCCGGCAAGGCCGTCGAACTCAAAGGAGTCGACCTTGTGCAGGTAGGTGCCGTAGGTCTTGTAGATCCGATCGAGCTCCGCCTTGAGGGAGGACCCCTGCGCGGTGTAATATGCCGCCATCTCGCAGATCAGCATGCTGGCGACCACCGCATCCTTATCCCGCACATAGCTGCCGGCGAGATAGCCATAGCTCTCCTCAAAACCGAAGATAAACCGATTCTGCTCTCCCTTCTGCTCGAGGTGCAGGATGGTCTCGCCGATATACTTGAACCCGGTGAGCACCTCGATCGGGGTGACGCCGTAGGTCTTCGCGACCTCATCCGCGAGGGAGGTGGTCACGATGCTGCGGACGAAGACCGGTCTCTCCGGCATGGTGCCCGCCTCGGTGCGGCCCTTGCAGATGTAGTCCAGCAGCAGCACGCCGACCTCATTACCGGTGAGCAGCAGGTAGTCTTCGCCGTCCTTGACCGCGATACCGACCCGGTCAGCGTCGGGATCGGTGGCCAGCAGCAGATCGGCGCCGGTCTTCTTCGCAAGTGCAAGGCCGAGCTCCAGCGCCTGACGGATCTCGGGGTTGGGATAGGGGCAGGTGGTGAAGTTGCCGTCGGGCAGCTCCTGCTCGGGAACAACGGTGACGTCCTCGATGCCGATATCCGACAGGATCCGCCGCACCGGGAGATTGCCGGTGCCGTTGAGCGGGGTGTAAACCAGTTTCAGTCCCGCACCGCGGCAGACATCCGGCCGCACGCTGCAGTTCTTGACATGCTCGTAGTACCGCTCGATCACCTCGCTGGAGATGTACTCGATCCTGCCGGTCTCGATGCCGCGATCGAAGTCCAGACGGTTGACATCGGTGAAGATGTCGGTCTTCTGGATCTCGGCATAGACGGCGTCGGCGCTCTCACTGGTCATCTGACAGCCGTCCGGGCCATAGGCCTTGTAGCCGTTGTACTTTGCGGGGTTGTGGCTCGCGGTCACCATGATGCCGGCGTCACACTTGAGCTTGCGGACTGCATAGGAGAGCATCGGGGTGGGCATCAGGGTCTTGTAGAGATAGGCCTTGACCCCGTTTCCTGCGAGCACCTCGGCCGCCGCGCGGGCAAACAGGGTGCTTTTGATCCGACTGTCATAGGAGATTGCGACCTTGGCGTGCTTGTTGCTCTTCTTGAG
>DXIA01000008.1 GCA_019113125.1 Candidatus Pygmaiobacter gallistercoris
CTGACCAGAACCGACGGTATGCTGGTGGATGTGCGGGGCAACGGCAGTACGGTGCTGCGGCAGTTCCCGAGCAGCGGCACTCTGCCCAAGGGCAGTACCATCATCCTCTACACCGAGGAGGGACTGGAGGACAGCCCCGTGGTGGTGCCGAATCTGACCGGACGCAGCGTCGCCTCGGTGGAGCAGACCCTCTCGGCGCTCGGCCTGAACCTGCGCAAGGAAGGCAACATCAGCTCGAACAATGTGGTGGCTACGGCACAGGACATCGAGTCCGGCAGTACCGTGACGGTTGGTTCGGTGATCACCGTGACCTTCCACGATCCGAACGCGACGGTGGAATAAAACAGATACAGGGAGGCTGCAGATGAGACTGAAGGAACTTTTCGAGGGGATTTCATATCAGGGCCAGCTGCCGCAGGGCGAGGCGGAACTTGTGACCATCGATTCAAGAAAGGTCTGTCCTGGAGCGGTCTTTGTCTGTACCCGCGGCGGTCGGTTTGACGGCCACGATTTCGCGGCCGGCGCACTGGAAAACGGCGCCGCAGCGGTGGTCACCGATCACCCGCTCGGCCTTGAGCGGGAGGTCGTCGTCCCGGATACCCGCCGCGCCTATGCGCTGCTGTGTCACAACTATTTCGGCAATCCGGCCAAAAAGCTCAAGCTGGTGGCGGTGACCGGAACCAACGGCAAAACCACCGTCACCTATCTGCTCAAACAGATCCTCGAGTACGCCGGTTTTCGCTGCGGTCTGATCGGCACCATCCGCAGTGAGGTCGATCAGATGGAGATCCCGGCAAAGTTCACGACGCCGGAGGCGTGGGATCTCGCGGCCCTCTTTGCCAGAATGGTCAGCGCGGGCTGTAGCCATGTCCTGCTCGAGGCCAGCAGCCAGGCACTGGATCAGCTGCGGCTGTACGGGCTGCAGTTTGAGGTGGGCCTCTTCACCAACCTCACCCGGGATCATCTGGACTACCACGGCACGATGGAGAACTACTATCAGGCCAAACGCTCGCTGTTCGACCAGACCAATGCGGCGGTCATCAACCTCGACGACGCGTGGGGCCGCCGGCTGGCAGCGGAGATCCCGCCCCAGCGGGTGATGACCTGCTCGGTCGAGCGGGACGAGGCGGATTTGACCGGTAAGAATCTCGAGCTGCGGGCCGACGGGGTGCAGTTCGAGATGGTGGGGAAGGATTTTATCCAGCGGATCCGGTTTCCGATGCCGGGCGGCTATTCGGCCCACAATGCGCTGGTGGCCGCGGGGGGAGCGCTGCTGCTCGGAATTGATCCCGCAACGGTTGCGCGGGCGCTCACCCACTCGCCGGGGGTGCGGGGCCGGTGCGAGGTGCTCTACAGCGGAAAATTCACCATCATCTGCGACTACGCCCACACCGGCGATGGGATCGAAAAGGTGCTCTCCGGTCTGCGCCCCTTCGTCAAGGGCAGACTGTTGGCGCTCTTCGGCTGTGCCGGACAGCGGGATCGCGCCAAGCGGGCGCCGATGGCGCAGGCGGCGATGCGGTATGCCGACCTGATCGTCCTCACCTCGGATAACCCGCGGGCGGAGGACCCTTATGAGATCCTCGCCGATGTGGAACCCGAGCTGAAGAAGGGGAAGATCCCCTATTTTGTCGAGGTGGAGCGCCGCCGGGCGATCCGGCTCGCCCTCAGCCTGCTGCAGGATCAGGATGTGCTGGTGCTCTGCGGCAAGGGACATGAAGATTATCAGGTGATCGACGGGGTGACCATCTATCTGGATGAGCACCGGATTGTGGCGGACTGGCTGCGGCAGCAGGGACTTGCCGGCAGCGGGCAGGAAAAGGAACAGGAGTGACGGTATGGAACCGACCAGTCTGAAAGAACTTTTGAGGGGAATCGCAGAGACCAAAATCGACGCACCGGTGACCGCGGTGGTCACCGACTCCCGCAAGGTTGCGCCGGGCAGCCTGTTTGTCGCGATCCGGGGCGAGCGGGTGGACGGCCACGATTTTGCGGCCGGTGCACTGGAACAGGGGGCGGTGGCGGTCCTCGCCGAGCACCCGATCCCGGGTCTGCCGCCGGAGCGGGTCTTTGCGGCAGCGGATGTGCGCGGCGCGCTGATCCGGATGGCGGGCAACTACCGTGCGCAGTATCATCCACTGGTCGTCGGGGTGACCGGCAGCGTCGGCAAGACGACGACCAAGGAATTCTGCGCGGCGGTCTTTTCCGCTTTCGGTCCGACCCTCAAGACCGAGGGAAACCAGAACAATGAGATCGGGATGCCGGCAACCCTGTTTCGACTGGACGAGGAGACCCGGTACGCGGTGATCGAGATGGGGATGGACCACAGCGGTGATCTGCACAAACTCACCCTCGCGGCGCGTCCCAGCGCGGCGGTGATCACCCGGATCGGGGTCTCCCACATCGAAAACCTCGGCAGTCAGGAGAAGATCCTCGAGGCGAAGATGGAGATCTGCGACGGGTTGCCGGAGGACGGGTTGCTGGTGGTCAACGGGGACGACCCGCGGCTTGCCGCGGTGGTACCGCCCCGGCATATCCGCAAGGTTCAGTTCGGGGTGGACAGCAGGTTTGCACAGGTGACCGCTTGTGATATAATAAGCAGTGCCAAAGGGGAGCGGTTTGTCATCCGGGACAAGGTAAACGGCGAGTTCAGCGCCGAGATCCCGGCGGTGGGACGACACAATATCTATAATGCGCTGGCCGCCTACACGCTGGCGACCCGGCTGGGTCTCGATCCAGTGCGCTGCGCCGCTGCACTGTCGGATTACCGGACCACCGGCATGCGCCAGCGGGTGATCGAAGCGGGCGGGGTGCGGCTGATTGAGGACTGCTACAACGCCAATCCGGATTCGATGCGGGCCGCGCTCGAGGCGCTCGCCACCCTCAGCGAGGGCGGGCGCAGGGTCGCGGTGCTGGGCGATATGCTGGAACTTGGGGCGATCTCGGATGCGGCGCATCTTGAGATCGGCGCACGCGCTGCGCGGGGGGTGGATTGCCTGTTCACCTTCGGACCGGGCGGCGCCCTCATCGCAAAGGGGGCGCAGAAAGCGGGACTTTCTCAGGTGCACCACTGCGCCAGCAAGCAGGAGGCGGCGGCGCTGCTGCGTGCTTACTGCCGTCCGAAAGACACGGTGCTCTTCAAGGCGAGCCGCGGGATGGCGTTTGAGGAGATCCTCGAGGACTACCTCGGGCAGGCATGAGAAATCAAGGCAAGCAAGACAATAAAACCGAGCCCGGATCGGGCGGGAGGAAGGAATTAAAAAATGGCAAGATTGGTACTGGTCATCGCAGCGCTGCTCTCTCTGATCGTGACGGCGCTGTCCGGCTTTTTCATTTTGCCCTGGCTTAAACGGCTGCACTACGGGCAGAATATCAAGGAGGTCGGCCCGACCTGGCACAACAAAAAACAGGGCACACCGATGATGGGCGGTCTGATGTTCATCCTCGGCAGCATCACGGCCATCGCGGTCGCCTTCGGCACCCTTCTTGTCGCCCAGCCGGATCTGCTCAGCGGATTGCAGGCGCAGCAGTGTGCCACCCTGCTGATCTCGCTGATGGCGACCATCGGCTTTTCCTTCGTCGGATTTGTGGACGATTATCTCAAGGTGGTGCACAAGCAGAACCTGGGGCTGAGCGCGCGGTATAAGATTCTGATGCAGATCGTCGTGACCACCGCCTACCTCGCGGCGATGCAGCTCAACGGCACCCTCTCCACCGCCATCAGTCTTCCGGCGATCGGGCGGATTGATTTCGGCCTCGCCTTCTATCCGCTGGCCTACTTTGTCATCATCGGGTTTGTCAACGCGGTCAACCTGACCGACGGTCTGGACGGCCTGTGCTCCGGGGTCACCTTTGTGGCGATGCTCGGCTATATGACCATTGCGACGCTGCTGGGCTATTATATGATGGGCATCTTCGGCGCGGCGATGGCCGGCGGCTGCGCGGGCTTTTTGTTCTGGAACTTCTATCCCGCCAAGGTCTTTATGGGGGACACCGGCAGCATGTTTCTCGGCGGCGCGGTGGTGACCGTCTCTTTTGGCATCGGCCGGCCGGAGCTGCTGCTCCTGCTCGGAATCATCTATTGGATTGAGGCGGGATCGGTCATCCTGCAGGTCAGCTATTTCAAGCTGACCCACGGCAAGCGGATCTTCAAGATGTCCCCGATCCACCATCACTTCGAGATGTGCGGGTGGAGCGAGGTGCGGATCGATGCGACCTTTGCCTTCATCACCCTGATCGGCGTTCTGCTCGGATTCGTCTATATCTATCTGAACTGAGACCGCTTTACACTCAAAACAAAGGAGAAAAGCTGCATTGCTGAGTCGCAGAAAACAAAGTAAAACAGCACAGGCCGTCCCGGCTGCCGCCCGGGTCAAAAAGAGCTCCGCGATGGATACCCCGTTTTTGATCACGGTGCTGATCCTGGTCGTCTTTGGCCTGATCATGCTCTTTTCCGCCTCCTATGCCACGGCGCTCTACCGTTTTGGAGACAGCTTTCACTATATCAAGGATCAGGCGATCTTCGCGATCATCGGGGTGACCGCGATGCTGATCGCCTCAAAGGTGGACTATCATATCTTCCACCGGCTCGCCTGGCCGCTGATGGCGATCTCGATGATCCTGCTGGTGGTGGTGCTCTTCATGCCCGCTTACAACAACGCCCACCGCTGGATCACCATCAAGGGCCTTGGCACGCTGCAGCCCAGCGAGATCGCAAAGTTTACCATCATCGTGCTGTTTGCGCATATCATCTCGGTCAACTACGCGAAGATGAAGACCTTTTCCTACGGGGTGATCCCCTTCATGATGGTGCTTGCACCGGTGGTGGTGCTGATGCTGCTCGAGCCGCATCTGTCCGGCACCATCCTGATCCTCTCGATTGGGGCGATCATGATGTTTGTCGGCGGCACCAGCCTGAAGTGGTTCGGTCTGGGCGGCGGGGTGGCGGTCGGCGGCCTCGCTGCGGCGCTGATCGCGTTTCCGGATCTGGTTCCCTATGCGATGACCCGGATCGAGATGTGGCAGAATCCCTATCTCGACGTCCAGGGCAAGGGACATCAGACCATCCAGAGTCTGCTCGCCATCGGCAGCGGCGGCGTCATGGGGCTGGGTCTTGGCAATTCCCGTCAGAAACATCTGTATGTCCCGGAGCCGCAGAACGACTTTATCTTCAGCATCATCTGTGAGGAACTCGGCTTTATTGGTGCGATGGTGGTGATTCTGCTCTTTGTGCTGTTGCTGGTGCGGGGCGCGGTGATCGCGATCAA
>DXIA01000055.1 GCA_019113125.1 Candidatus Pygmaiobacter gallistercoris
AAATTGGATATATTTCGGGCCTTTCCCGGCTATCCACAACGGTTGAGCGTCTGACCGCCTATCGGGACGCCATGATCCATTACAACCTACCTATTTTGGACGGTTTTATCCAGCAGGGCGACTCGATGAGCCGCAGTGCAGTTCCTCATCTGGCGCATTTGCTTGAGATTGGCTGTACTGCCGTTGTCGTGGGAAACAATGTCATGGCTGATGATGTTCTATACTATCTGAATGAGCACGATATTAAGATTGGTCACGGTTTTTCCATGATTGGGTATGACGATACCGATCATACCAATTACAATATGCGGCGGATGCATATGGTCCGGCAGCCCGCCAAGGATCTTGGCCGTTTGGCCGGACAGCAGATTTTGGAACGAATGGAGTTCCCAGATCGTCCGATTAAAAGCATTGTGCTACAGGCAAATTTTGTTCCACGCCGTACATCTCAGGTGCCCAGTTCCTTTTTCTGACACAAAGAAATCCCCGGATGCATTCCGCATCCGGGGATTTCTCCTTCCTCACTCTTTCAAGCTGTTGCCGTGTTGTACTTCAATTTTGCACCTGTCGGTCTCTCTCAGTTCTGTTTATCATAATACCGAATCAGCGCCTGGGTGCCGAGATCCCCGAGACCCTGCGCGTCCAGTTCGCGGTACATCGCAAGAACCCGGTCAAGCATCGCGAGCGAGAGCCCGGCATCCTGCGCCTCCTCCCCGGCAATCCGCATGTCCTTGATAAAGTGCTTGATGTAAAAGCCAGGGGCAAAATCACCGCTAATCATCTTAGGCCCGTTGCCGGTCATCTGCCAACTGCCCGCCGCTCCGGTGCTGATGGTCGCGAGCATCCGCTCAAGATCCAGTCCCTCCGCCCGGCCGTAGGCGATCGCCTCGCAGACGCCGGAGACCGCCCCCGCAATCGCGATCTGATTTGCCATCTTGGTGTGCTGTCCGCTGCCGGCAGGGCCCTCATAGACGACATTTTTCCCCATTGCCTCGAGGATCGGCCGCGCCCGCTCGAACGCCGCCTCCTCCCCGCCGGCCATGATGGCGAGGGTGCCTGCCTTCGCACCGGTATCTCCGCCCGAGACCGGCGCGTCCAGCGCATCAGCGCCGCGTTTCTTCGCCTCCTCGAAGATTCGCTTTGAGAGTTTCGGGCTGGTGGTGGTCAGGTCGATCAGCAGCATACCCGGCCGGACCGATGCAAAGATGCCGCTCTGGCCAAAATAGACCTGCTCGACATCCTTGGGAAACCCTACCATCGTCAGCACCGCGTCCTGTCCCTCAGCGCAGGCAGCGGGGGAATCCGCCCATCTTGCGCCGGCCGAGAGCACCGCCTCACACTTTGCCCTGGTTCTGGAATAGACGGTCAGTTCATACCCCGCCCGCATCAGGTTGAGCGCCATCGGCCCGCCCATAACCCCAATGCCGATAAATCCGATCTTTTTCATCCTACTCGTTCTCCTTTTTATCGATTTTATCGATACAGCCCGCTGCCTCCGTCAAATACAGGTCCCGGATCAACGCTCTGGTTGCCGATCTTGAGTTCATAGTGCAGCGTGTCGGCAGCATTCTGCATACCGAGCTGCTGTCCCTGTTCCACCGTCTGCCCCCTGCTCACACCGAGCGACGAGATAAAATAAAAATAGCTCTTGAGTCCACCGCCGTGCTCGAGGACCAGCGTATTCCCGGTCAGCTCGAGATAGCCGGCAAAAACCACCTGCCCGGCGGCCGGCGCACTCACCGGGGTTTCATCAGTATCCACCAGATAGTCGACGCCGCTGTGCCGGGTGGAGACGGTATCGCCCGGCAGCAGGCTGCCCATTCCATACTCGTACTTCACACGGCCCTCCACCGGCTGCTGAAATCTGCCCTGCCAGAGCTGTGTCTCAGCAAAGATCTCGTACAACGGCCAGATGGCATTGCGGTAGGCATTTGCCGACGCGGCGGTCTCGATGCCGGCGTCCGGCAGATCACCGGCGCTCTCAAACTGCCTTTTCTCATAGGCTCGATATTCGACGGTCACCGGCAGACTCGCCGTATAATTTCCGCAGCGGACCTCGATGGTGTAGTCTCCCGCCTCGCGGTTATAGGAGACCGGGACATAGGCAACCCAGTCTGTGTCTCCTGCGGGCAGAAAATGAACCGGTCCCAGCGCAGTGCTGCCCTCCGGGATGTCACCGTCGACATTGTCCTCGAGATGCACCGCGATGATCGCCCCCTGGTCAACCCGATCGTCCGACAGCCAGGCGCTCGCCTCGACCGCAACCTGCACCGCAAATCGGTAGACCAGCGTTCCATTTTCCCGCGCGCGCTCCCCCTGTTTTGCCGGTGGGATCTTCACCTCCACCTGGTACTGGTACGTTCCGCTGCCGGGATAGGCAAAGGCCGCATAGGACTCCGGCCCGTCCGAAAAGAGCACACCGTCCTCCCGTCTCACCTCGATCCGGGAAACAGTGCCGCCCTCCGGCGGGGTCAGGGGCACCGCCGCTGTGCCCTTCCATTCAATTGTCTGCTGTGCATCGAGCGCATCGGCCGAAAATGTCCGGTGCAGTACTCCGCCCAGCACCGGCACCTCCAACAGATAGCCGTCCGGTTTCACAAAGAGGGAGGTCCCCTCGGTCCCCTCTGCCGGTGTTGTCTCCACCGTGAGGGGAAGATCCGCGCACTCCCCCGGCGCGGCGTTCAGATAAAAGTAGAGCAGCGTCCCGCTCACCACCAGCGCGGTAAAGAGCAGAACCATCAGGACCCAGAGCAAAAATTTTTTGAATCCGCGCAACCGCATTGCCCCCCTTTGCAACCGGACAGGGTTGTTTTTTTCAGTATAGCAAACTTTGGGGGATTTTGAAACTGAAAAAAATGCCGCGGAATTTCCGCGGCATTCGCTTTTTCTCTTATACCCCGCCGTGCAGCCCAAGACTGACGTTGATCGCTTCGTCCACCCTGCGCTGATCTTCCGGCGCAATTCGCCCGGTGCGCTCGTGCAACCGGCGCTTGTCCAGCGTGCGCATCTGCTCGAGCAGCACCACACTGTCCTTGGCAAGGCCGCAGGTCTCACCCCGGATGTTGATATGGGTGGGCATCCGGTTCTTGTCGAGCCGCGAGGTGATCGCCGCGGCGATCACAGTCGGGCTGTGCCGGTTACCCACATCATTCTGGATGATAAGTACCGGCCTGGTTCCTCCCTGTTCACTGCCCACCACCGGGCTGAGATCGGCATAGAAAACCTCTCCGCGTCTGACTTCCATCTGAAAGCTCCGCCTCCCTGTGCAAAATCAAAGGTATTTTTCCTCATTGCAGGCCTGCACCCTTATTCTGCACCGGGATGGTGTTCTTTAATCAAAAAACGCCTTCCAAATTTTACTTTTCCGCCCCATCCAGAACAATCGTCATCTCGCCGGGCAGCGGCTCATCTGCGGGATCCTCAAATTTTTGGATGATATTTTCATCAATCAGATAATCCGTTTCGGAACCGGACGCAAGGATCCTTTCATTTCGCTTTGTGATCCGCCTTTTCCACTCGGCATCCTCAATCTTCAGATAATGCCACTGTATCCGAATTCCCCTTGCCTCAAAAAATCGTTCTGCCTGTTTCCGCATCCCGCGCTGCCAGAAACCGAGATCAAGAATCACATTGACCCCATTTTCGTAGCATTCCGCCGCTTTTTCCAACAGAAGGGCGGTGACCTGCCGCAGGACCTCCTCATGCCGGTTCCCGAGATATTCCCCGAACAGTGGTTTCATCAGTTCGTCCGCATTGAGTCGTACCGCCCCGATCTCCCGTGCCAGCCGCTTGGCATAGGTCGTCTTTCCAGCGCAAACTCTGCCGCAGACCAAAATCATCTCTGCCGTCCGTCATCACTCCTTCCCGACCCGCTGCAGCAGCACACAGGCGAAGGCATATTCCCCCTCGTGGGCAAGTGAGAGCTCCGCCACAAGGCCCTCGCGCTGCATCCGCTGCGCCAACCTGCCCGAAAAAGCAAAACAGGGCGAGCCGTCCGGACGGCGCAGCACTGCCGCCTCCTTCAGATCAAAGCCGAAAATCCCGCAACGCAGCGCCTTTGCAAGCGCCTCCCGCGCGGCAAAATGCGCCGCCGCCGTCTGGGCCGGGCGCGGGCGGGAATTGATCAGACGGTTCTCCTCGGGCGAAAAAATCCGCTCGCAGAACCGCGGTTTCTGAATGCTCCGTGCAACCCGACCGATCCGGACCGCATCAAATCCCATCCGCAGCATGATTGCTCCTCCTTTCAGAATTGACAGCTCCAGTATACCACGCAGGCGGCAGTTTCCGCAAAGGTCTTGCAAAATCCGAGGAGCGGTGGTATCATACTAACGGTATAACCCATGGAACGGGGAAAGTACTCTTCCTTCTCCCTCACACAGAGAGCGGTGCCTTGGCTGAAAGCGCTGCGGAGGAAAGGTCGGGGAAGTTCCCCCGGGAGGGGTGCGGCTGAACACAGAAGGTAGGCCGCAACGGTTTGGCGCCCGTTATCGCGCTCTAAAGTGCCCGCAAAAGGCTCTGCCTTGTGCGGGAAGCTGGGTGGTACCGCGGAGTATTGGCTTCGCCCCTGCTATGTCATGCAGGCGGCGGAGCTTTTTTTATTGTCCGCCGCGCCGACCATTTTTAGGATGAGGTGAATGTGAAGATGAAACAGGCATTGGAAAACATCCGCCAGACGGCGGCCCAGCTGCTCGCGAAGGCGGACAGTGAAACCGCGCTGGAGGAACTGCGGGTCCGCTTTCTCGGCAAGAAGGGAGAGGTCACCGCGATTCTCAAGCAGATGGGCAAGCTCTCCGCAGAGGAGCGGCCGCTGATCGGCGCACTGGCCAACGAGGTGCGCAGTGAGATCGACTCCGAGATCCGCCGGCGCAGCAAAGAGCTGGCCGACGCGGCGCTGAACGCGCGGCTGGCGGCCGAGACCATCGACGTGACCCTGCCGGGCACCCCGGTCGCACAGGGCAAACGGCATCCGTTCCAGCAGGTGTTGGACGAGCTCAAGCAGATCTTTCTTGGCATGGGCTTTGACGTCAAGGCCGGCCCTGAGGTAGAACTTGATCACTATAACTTCGAAATGCTGAATATGCCCAAGAGCCATCCCGCGCGGGACACTCAGGACACCTTCTACATCACCGAGAATGTGCTGCTGCGCACCCAGACCAGCCCGATGCAGATCCGCACAATGGAGGCACAGAAACCTCCGATCCGGATCATCTGCCCCGGCCGGGTTTACCGCAGCGACGCGGTGGACGCCACCCATAGTCCGATCTTCCATCAGATCGAGGGACTGGTAGTGGACGAGGGCATCACCTTCACCGACCTCAAAGGTACGCTGGAGGCCTTTATCAAAAAGCTCTACGGAGAGAACACCAAGGTCCGTTTCCGTCCCCATCACTTCCCCTACACCGAACCCTCCGCCGAGATGGACATGAGCTGTTTCAAATGCGGCGGCAAGGGATGCCCGATGTGCAAGGGCGAGGGCTGGATCGAGATTCTCGGCTGCGGCATGGTGCACCCCAAGGTGCTGGAAAACTGCGGCATCGACTCCGAGCGGTACACCGGTTTTGCATTCGGCATCGGCCTGGAGCGGATTGCGATGATGCGGTATGGCATCGACGATATGCGTCTGCTGTATGAAAATGACCTGCGGTTCCTCAAACAGTTCTGATCCGGGCCGCTTATCTGTTGATTTTGGAGGGTTTTGAAGATGAAATTGCCTTTGAACTGGGTGCGGGACTATGCAAAGATCGAGACCACGCCCCATGAATATGCGGAAAAGATGACCATGAGCGGCAGCAAGGTCGAGTGCTGGGAGTGCGAGGCCGACCAGATCAAAAACGTCGTGATCGGCAAAATTCTCAGTCTCGAGCGGCATCCCGACTCGGATCACATGTGGGTCTGCATGGTCGATGTCGGCAAGGCGGAGCCTTTGCAGATCGTCACCGGCGCACAGAACCTCAAGGTCGGGGATCTGTGTCCGGTCGCGCTGGACGGCTCCACCCTCCCCGGCGGAGTGGAGATCCACCGCGGCAAGCTGCGCGGGGTGGAGTCCAACGGGATGCTCTGCAGCCTCGGCGAGCTTGGTCTGACCACCCACGACTTCCCCCATGCGATCGAGGACGGCATCATGGTGCTGGACGAGAAGGTCCCGGTTGGGACCGATGCGACCAAGGCGCTGGGAATGGATGACGTCTCGGTCGAGTTCGAGATCACCCCGAACCGCCCCGACTGCCTGTCGATCCGCGGCCTCGCGCGGGAGACCGCTGCCACCTACGGCGTGCCCTTTGAGGATCATGTTCCCCCGATGCCGCAGGGGGAGGGGGACATCAACGACTGGCTGCGGGTACAGATTTCGGCGCCCCTCTGCAGCCGGTATGTCGCGGCGATGGTCACCAACGTCCGGGTTGCCCCCAGCCCCCGCTGGATGCGGGAGCGGCTGCGGCTGTGCGGCGTGCGGCCGATCAACAACATTGTCGACATCACCAACTACGTCATGCTGGAGTACGGCCATCCGATGCATGCATTTGACTACGCTTATGTCGGCGGCAAGCTGATCCATGTCCGCAACGCCGTCGAGGGCGAAAAGATCGTCACGCTGGACGGGGTCGAGCGGGCGCTGGATCCCTCGATGATGGTCATCGCGGACGAGAAGGCCCCCATCGCGATCGCCGGTGTCATGGGCGGAGAATTCTCCGGCGTCTATGACTCCACCAAAACCATCGTCTTCGAGGGCGCCTGCTTTGACGGTCCCTCGGTGCGGGTTACCGCAAAGAAGGTCGGGCTGCGCACCGAGGCTTCCGGCCGGTATGAAAAGGGCCTCAACCCCGACAACTGTCTGCCTGCGATCTGCCGTGCCCTCGAACTGGTGCGCGAGCTGGACGCCGGCGACATCATCGGCGGCGTGATCGACGTCTATCCCCATCCCCGCACCGAGCGCCATCTGCCGCTGCGCGCCGATGCCATCAATCACCTGCTCGGTACCAATGTGCCCGAGAGCGAGATGGTCGAAATTCTCAAGCCGCTGGGCTTTGGGATTGTCGGGGACACCGACGGCGACCGGACGGTCGTTGTGCCCACCGACCGGTACGATGTCGAGCGGGATTGCGATCTCGCCGAGGAGGTCTGCCGGTATGTCGGCTACAACAAGGTTCCCAGCACCATTATGAAGGGGGTTGCCACCGCGCGGCCGACCGAGCGTCAGAACTTCCACGACAAGATGATCGAGGCGCTGGTCGGATACGGTCTGTACGAGTGCGAGACCTTCAGTTTCTACAGCCGCAAGGCCTGGGACAACATCAATCTGCCCGCCGATGACCCGCTGCGCCATGCCGTCGTCATCATGAACCCTCTGGGCGAGGACACCAGCATCATGCGGACCACCGCAGTGCCGAGCATGCTGGAGGTGGTAGCACGCAACTATAACGCCCGGCTGCCCGAGGTCGCGCTGTTCGAAAACCCGACCGAGTATATCCCCGGCGAGAGCGCCGAGGAACTGCCGACTGAGCGGGAGAAACTGATCCTTGCGGTCTATGGCGGCCGTTACGACTATCTGGCCCTCAAGGGCATGGTGGAGGGGCTGCTGGCCACCGCCGGCATTAAGGGCGCGAAGTTCGTCCGCAATGCTACCGGCACCACCTATCACCCCGGCCGCTGCGCCGATGTCATGCTGGGTGATGTCCGGCTCGGCACCGTCGGCGAGATCCATCCGACCGTTCTGGCAAACTACGGCATCAAACCCCGCACCTGGGTTGCGGACCTCTCGTTTGACCTGCTGTTCGAGCATCGGGGCGGCACACCCGAGTTCACCCCGCTGCCCAAGCACCCTGCCATCACCCGCGACCTCGCGCTGGTCGCCGATGAGACCGTCCCCGCCGCCGATATCGCCGAGCGGATCGAACAGGGCGCCGGCAGTCTGCTCGAGAGTCTCACCCTTTTCGATGTCTACCGCGGTGAGAACATCGGCGCAGGCAAAAAGAGCCTTGCCTACAATCTCGTGCTGCGGGATCCGGTGCGCACCCTGACCGATGAAGAGGCCGATGACGCCATCCGTCGGGTTCTGTCCGGTCTCGCCGAAATTGGGGTTGTGATCCGCAGCTGAAATCGGCCAGAAAAAGCCACAAGCTGGCCCTTGAAAACAGGTGGTTTTTCGGATATAATAGACAATAACAAGGGGGTGCCCGTATGAGTGAGCCGACAACGATTTTTTCTATCTACGAGGACAAGGACCATGAGATCCATCAGATTCTCACTGAAGTCTATGCCGCTTTGAAGGAAAAGGGATATAATCCCATCAATCAGCTGGTCGGGTATATTCTCTCAGAGGATCCCACCTATATCACCACCTATGCCGGTGCGCGCAGCAAGATCCGTAAAGTGGACCGCGACGACCTTCTCGCCGCGCTGCTCAAGCAGTTTCTCGACGCGTAGGCGTCTTGTCGATTTTTCAAATGCCTGTTCCTTTTGGAACAGGCATTTTTTCTCATTTTTAAGAGGGTATTTTGCATAAATTTTAATTTTTCTTCCTCATTTAATT
>DXIA01000056.1 GCA_019113125.1 Candidatus Pygmaiobacter gallistercoris
CAGGTGGACTACGAGGGCGAGCGGTACCTCGCGGTGGTCCCCTATGTGACGACCGAGGAGGAGGCACAGGCTGCGCTGGCGGAGGACGCCGATCTGATCATCATGCGGGTCGGTGAGGATGACGGTGAAGAGGTGCTCGACATCGTCGATGACGACGAGGAGCTGTATCAGGTCGGAGGAATCTTTGCCGACCGGCTGCAGGACCTCTACGAGATCGAGGGGGAGGACGAGGGGCCGGTTTCCTGAAAAAGGACACCCTGCGCCGCGCGATTGGTTGCAGCCTTTTATAATCCGACAAGTTAATTAAACGGGAGCTTTTTGTCCGGCGTGGGACTGCAGACCTCCCTGCTTTTGCAGGACGATGGGAGCGCGAAAGCGTTGGCAGGGCACCCACCTGTCATGTTGAGAGACGGGTTTTAACTTGGCCGCAGACGGCGGGGCGGGGTTTTTTGAAAAAAAGAGAGGAGGGAAAATTCCCTCCTCTTTCTTTTTGCACCGCTCAGAAACCGAGCTCTTCGCCCACCAGAATAACCTTGATCCGGCCGGCCTCCCTCTGCTGGCGGTGAATCACCGCGGTGCAGCAGATCCGCCCGTCACCGGAGCAGTCGGCACATCTGCCGGTCACCGCGCAGGGGGTCTTGCAGGAAAGCCGCTTGCAGTTGGCCGGCGCCGCGATCTCCTGTACCCGTCGCTCTGCCGCCGCGAGATCCGGTACGATCTTGTTGACCCCGACCACCAGAATTACCTGCTTTGGCCCGAAGGTCATCGCGGCAACCCGGTTGGCGTTGCCGTCGACGTTGTACAGCTCGCCGTTTTCAGTCACCGCGTTGCTGCTGCACAGATAGGCGTCGGCGAAGAAACTCTTGCGGTAGATCTCTCCGATCTCCTCGGCGGTCAGCCCCGGCGCGTACCGGTCGAGGAACTGGTAGTCGCCGCAGCGCAAAAGCTCCAGTACCCCGCACTCGTCCAGTGTCACGCTGCCCCCGACCGCGACGACATCCTGCGGGTGCAGCAGGCTGCGGATCAGCGGCAGTACCTCCTCCTTCGAGGAGACGAGATACGCTTCCATCCGGTTCTTCTCCAGTGCCTTTGCAGTGCGCTGCATCCGCTGGGTCAACACCTCGCCCAAAAATTCCTTCATGGTAGCTCCCCCTTTTGCGATATTTTCTTTATCATAGTATAGCGGCGAAAAAAAGACAAGACGCGGCGCACAAATGCCCGAAACCAATTGATAAGCCGGGCAGCAGATGGTATAATAATCGGGATAAGGCGGCATCGTTCATGCAGCCGGAGAACAGGGAGGAGAGCGCGGGTTGCCCGCGCAGAGTGTGATGCAGAAAACCAAGGTCACCGCCGCCATCGTCACCTACGGCGGATATCAGGAGGCGTCTGCCGCAGCCCGCTCGATTTTACAGCAGACGACAGGGGTAGACCTGACCCTCTATCTGATCGACAACAACTCCCCCGATGATACCGGGGAGAAGATCGAGCGGGAATTTGCCGGCAGGGACGGGGTCGAGGTGGTTCGGCTGGAGAAGAACCTCGGTTTCGGCGGGGGGCACAACGCGGTGCTTGACCGGCTGGAGAGCGAATACCACGCCGTCGTTAACCCCGACGTACTGCTCGACACCGACGCGATCAGCGCGCTGTGCAGCTACCTCGATGCCCACCCCGAGGTGGTGATGGTCACCCCGCGGCTCTACTTTCCCGACGGGCGGCCGCAGGAGGTGCCGCGGCGGATCCCGAATCTGATGGCGCTGCTCGCAAGGCAGCTGCCGCTGTCTTTCCTGAAGAAGTATGAGGACCACTACCTGATGCGGGATGAGGATCCCAATACCGTGCAGGAGATCGGCTTTTGCACCGGCTGTTTCTTTGTCATCCGCACCGCGGCGCTGCGGCGCATCGGCGGGTTTGACCGGCGGTACTTCATGTATGTCGAGGACGCAGATCTCACCCGGGAGGCGATGCGGCTTGGCAAGGTGGTCTACTGGCCCGGCACCCGGGTGATCCACGCCTGGCACCGCAGCCCGTCGAAGAAACTGTCCAGTTTTCTGCGGCAGCTCTGGTCGATGGGGATCTATTTTAGGAAATGGGGCTTTCGCTGGGGGTTTTCGCTGCGCTGAGCGGGGAAGACCGGCGTTTTGAGATACCAATCAAAAAGGAGCGTTTTTTATGAAGGGAATTGTTCTTGCCGGAGGCGCGGGCACCCGGCTGTATCCGCTGACGATGGTGACCAGCAAGCAGCTGCTGCCGGTCTACGACAAACCGATGATCTATTATCCGCTGTCCACCCTGATGCTCGCCGGCATCCGGGAGATCCTCATCATCTCCACCCCTGAGGACACCCCCCGCTTTGAGCATCTGCTCGGAGATGGGGCGGACTTCGGCCTCTCCCTCTCCTATAAAGTGCAGCCCTCGCCCGACGGCCTTGCCCAGGCGTTTCTGCTCGGCGAGGAGTTCATCGGAGATGACTGCTGCGCGATGGTGCTGGGGGACAACATCTTCTACGGCAACGGGTTCGGCAGCCTGCTGCGCGGCGCGGTGAAGAACGCCGAGAGCGGCCGGGCGACCGTCTTCGGCTACTATGTCAACGACCCCGAGCGGTTCGGCATCGCCGAGTTCGACGAGAACGGCAAGGTGCTCTCGGTCGAGGAGAAACCCGCTCACCCGAAGTCGAACTACGCGATCACTGGTCTCTATTTCTACGATAAGCGGGTGGTCGAGCTGGCAAAGCAGGTGCGCCCCTCCGCCCGCGGCGAGCTGGAGATCACCACCCTCAACGAGCTCTACCTCAAGGACGGCACCCTCGACCTGCAGCGGCTGGGCAGAGGATTTGCCTGGCTGGACACCGGCACGATGGACAGTCTGGTCGACGCGGCCGACTTTGTGCGGATGATCGAGAAACGGCAGAGCATCATGATCTCGGCGCCGGAGGAGATCGCCTACAAGAATGGCTGGATCACCAAGGACAAGCTGCTGGAATCCGCAAAGCGGTACGGCAAATCCCCCTACGGCGAGCATCTCAAGCGGGTTGCCGAGGGCAAAATACTCTATTGATAAAGGACAATGCAACAGATGAAACTTCTTATCACAGGTTCCAAGGGGCAGCTCGGCACCGAATTGCAGCGGCAGCTCGCGGCGGGCGGCAGCGTACTGGGCAAACTGCCTGACGCGCTGGTCGGAGCGCAGCTCGCCTGCTATGATATCGACCGGCTGGACATCACCGATCTCGCAGCGGTGCGCCGGGTCTTTTCGGAGGAGCGGCCGGATGTCGTCATCAACTGCTCGGCCTTCACCAACGTCGACGGCTGCGAGAAGGAGCATGACACGGCGTTCCGGGTCAACGCGCTCGGGCCGCGCAACCTCGCGATGGCCGCGGCGGGGTGCGGGGCAAAACTGGTGCACATCTCGACCGACTACGTCTTCAGCGGCCGGCCCAATGGGGGCATCCCGCTGGATGAGGCTGCCCGTCCGGATCCGGTCTCGGCCTACGGCAGCACCAAGCTGCTGGGGGAGGAGTATGTGCGGCAGTTGTGCCCGAACAGCTTGATTCTGCGCACCGCCTGGCTCTACAGCTACACCGGCAAGAACTTTGTCTTCACGATGATCAACGCCGGCAAGAAGTTCGGCAAGCTGACGGTGGTCAACGATCAGCTGGGCAACCCGACCAACGCCGAGGATCTCGCCAGTGAGATTTTGCGGCTGATTGCCGCCGGGGCGTGCGGGCTCTACCACTGCACCGGCAACGGGATCTGCAGCTGGTACGAGTTCGCCTGCGAGATCATCCGGCTGGCAGGGGTCAACGCGACTGTCACCCCCTGCACCAGCGACGAGTACGCCGCCGCCCACCCCGAGGCGGCCCGCCGGCCCGCCTGGTCGGCGCTGGACAACCGGATGCTGCGCTGCACCATCGGGGACAACATGCGGGACTGGAAAGCGGCGCTCGCCTGCTTCTTTGAACATTACAATGCGGAGGAAACAAAATGAAAACCTATCTCGTCACCGGCGGCGCCGGATTCATCGGTTCCAACTTTGTGCTCTACATGCTGAAGAAATACCCCGAGATCCGGATCGTCAATCTGGACAAGCTGACCTATGCGGGCAACCTCGAGAACCTCAAGTCGATCGAGGGGGACCAGCGGCATATCTTCGTGCAGGGCGACATCTGCGACCGGGAGCTGGTCAGCGGGCTGTTTGAGAAGTACGACTTTGACTTTGTCATCAACTTCGCGGCCGAGAGCCATGTCGACCGCAGCATCAAGAACCCCGAGATCTTTGTGCAGACCAATGTCGAGGGCACCGTCAACCTGCTGCAGTGCGCAAAGCTCGCCTGGGCGGACGGCGAGGGCTTTGTTCCCGGCAAGAAGTTCTTGCAGGTCTCGACCGATGAGGTCTACGGCTCGCTGGGGGAGACCGGCTACTTCACCGAGACCACTCCGCTGTGCCCCCACAGCCCCTACTCGGCCAGCAAGACCAGTGCCGACCTGTTTGTCATGGCCTTCCACGACACCTACGGGCTGCCGGTCAACATCACCCGCTGCTCCAACAACTACGGGCCTTATCAGTTCCCCGAGAAATTGATCCCGCTGATGATCAACAACGCAAAGCACCACAAGCAGCTGCCGGTCTACGGCGACGGCATGAATGTGCGGGACTGGCTGTATGTCGAGGACCACTGCAAGGCGATCGACATGGTCGCAAACGGCGGCCGGGACGGCGAGGTCTATAACGTCGGCGGCCACAACGAGCGGCCGAATATCTTCATCGTCAAGAAGATCCTCTCGACCCTCTCGGAGAAACTTGACCCGACCATCAACGAGAGCCA
>DXIA01000057.1 GCA_019113125.1 Candidatus Pygmaiobacter gallistercoris
ACGACTTTTCTCCGGAACAGGCACTTTTCCCTTTTCGACAAAATAAAAGAGAGAAACGCCAAAAGGCGTTTCTCTCTTTTTTACTCTTCCTGATCCCGCGACGCGGGAACCCAGAAAAAGTTATTTTACCATATTCGCGATCTCCTCGGCGAAGTTCTCCTGTTTCTTCTCGATGCCCTCGCCCTTCTCGTAACGGACAAAGCTCACAACCGACAGCTTGCCGCCCATCTCCTTGGCGCAGTTGGCAAGGTAGGTGCCGACCGAGATCTTGTCGTCCTTGACAAACGGCTGCTCGAGCAGGCAGTTCTCCTTGTAGAACTTGCCGATGCGGCCCTCGACCATCTTGGTCTTGACCTGATCGGGCTTGCTGGCGAGCTTGGGATCGTTGCTGATCTGCGCGAGCAGGATCTTCTTCTCGTTCTCGATCACCTCAGCGGGGACATTCTCCTTGTCGACATAGCTGGGATTGACCGCAGCGATCTGCATCGCGACATCCTTGCCGCAGGTCTCAAACTCGGGCTTGTCGGCCAGATCGGTGTCGAACTTGACCAGAACCGCGTGGGTGCCGCCGCCGTGGATATAGGCAACACAGTCACCCTCGTACCGGACAAACCGGCGGATCTTCATGTTCTCGCCGATGACCAGAATGCGCTCCTGCAGCGCGCTCTCGACGGTGCCGCCCTCCATGCTGCACTTGAGCAGCGCGTCGACATCGGCGGGGTTCTCATCGATGACAGCGCGGGCAGCGCCATACACCAGCGACTTGAACTTGTCGTTCTTCGCGACGAAGTCGGTCTCGGCGTTGACCTCGATGACCACGCCGACCTTCTTCTCCTTGTCCACCTCAGCATAGACCATGCCCTCGGCGGCGATGCGGCCGGCCTTCTTGGTCTGGGCAGCGAGGCCCTTCTCGCGCAGCAGCTCGATCGCCTTGTCGAAGTCGCCGTCCGCCTCGGTCAGCGCCTTCTTGCAATCCATCATGCCGCAGCCGGTCTGCTCACGCAGTGCCTTAACGTCCTGTGCAGTAAAAGCCATCTTATTTTCCCTCCTGTGATAGTAGCAAGTTGTTGAGCGAAGGGGTTACGCCTTCGCCTCGGTGGTCTCCTCCGCAGCGGCCTCGGGAGCCTCGGAAACGCCCTGACGGCCCTCCAGAACGGCATCGGCCATGGCGCCGGAGATCAGACGGACCGCACGGATCGCGTCGTCGTTGCCGGGGATCACGTAATCGATCTCGTCGGGATCACAGTTGGTATCCACAATGGCGATGATGGGGATGTTCAGCTTGCGGGCCTCGGAGACAGCGATCCGCTCCTTGTGGGGGTCGACGATGAACATCGCCTTGGGCAGCTTGTTCATGTCCTTGACGCCGCCGAGGAACTTCTCGAGTTTCTCGATCTCGAGCTCGTGCTTGACAACCTCTTTCTTGGGCAGCAGATCGAAGGTGCCGTCCTCCCGCATCTTCTTGAGCTGCTCCAGACGGTCGATCCGCTTGCGGATGGTGCGGAAGTTGGTCAGGGTGCCGCCCAGCCAGCGGGCATTGACATAGTACATACCGCAGCGCTCGGCCTCCTCGCGGATGGAATCCTGCGCCTGTTTCTTGGTGCCGACGAAGAGCAGGGTGCCGCCCTCGGCCGCGAGATCCCGCACGAAGTTGTAGGCCTCATCCAGCATCTTGACCGTCTTCTGCAGGTCGATGATGTAGATGCCGTTGCGCTCGGTGAAGATATACTTCTTCATCTTGGGGTTCCACCGACGGGTCTGGTGACCAAAGTGCACGCCGGCCTCGAGAAGCTGTTTCATAGATACGACTGCCATAGTTCTTTCCTCCTGAAAAATAATGTTATACCTCCGCATTGCCTGCATGAATACCACCCAAAACGGAGATTTTGGGCACGGGTAATCAAAGCAATGCGTGCGTATTGCCGAATTAGCATACCATATTTCAGCGGATATTACAAGTTTTTTCTCAGAATTTCAGTAATTTTTTTATTCTGCGCTCCGGTGCCGGCATCTCTGAACTCACCAGCACCGCGTCGCTGCCGATGGTGACGATCTCCTCCCAGGGAATTTTGAGGTCCTCCTCCCGGCCGAGCAGCCCGAACAGCCGCAGCCGGCCGTAGATCACCAGCGCCCGAACCTGTGCCGTCGTCTCGTCGATCTCGAGATCATCCACCCGGCCGAAATTCGCCCCGTTTTTGACGCTGATCACATCCCGCTCACACAGTTCATAGAGTGTCATGCTGTTGATCCCTCCCTTTTCTATATTTTACACGGCAGTCGCGCCGGGGAGAACTGCGGGCGGTTTTACAATTGGCAAAACCGTGGTATAATACTTTATTATTATAACCAACTTTGCGCAAGCTGGAGGTACCTTCATGATCCGGAACCTTATTTTTGAGATTGCCGGGGTCGTGGTCGACTATGACCCGCAGGAATATCTGCGCCGGAAGTTCAACGACCCCGAGCTCGAGCAGCTGCTCTATACCGCCATCTTCGGCAGTGAGGAATGGCAGAAACTCTACACCGGGTCCATCACCCGCGCCCTCGCCGAGCGGCAGATGCTGGCCGCCGCCGGCGACTGCCGCTACGAGGCTCAGATGGTGCTGGACGACTGGCGGGAGATGATGACCACCCGGCTGGATACGGTCGAGCTGATCACCGCGCTGCGGGCGGCCGGCTACCACGTCTATTATCTCGCCAACATGGCGGAGGACATCTATGAGCTGTTCACCCGCCGGCGGCGTTTTATGCAGCTGTTCGAGGGCGGCATCCCGAGCTATTCGGTCAAGATCAAAAAACCCGACCCCGCCTTCTTCCAGCTGCTGCTCGACCGGTACCAACTCGCGCCGGAGGAGACCGCCTTCGTCGACCCCGACCGGGAGAGTATCGCCACCGCACAGCAGCTCGGACTGACGGCGATCCCCTTCAAGGACGCGGTCGATCTGCAGAAGATGCTCGCTTTTCTCGGGCTGAGCGTTCCCGCAAAGCTGCGCCACGCTCCGAAACCGCAGGACAACGACTCCTTTTTCCGCCGGCGCCGGCGCAAAAAACTCTTTTCCAGGATCAGTGATCTCGCCGAAAAGCCGGTGCGGGATCCCGATCCCCTCCCCGACCAGGAGACCGAGGAGGAAGAGGACAACAGCGAAATCTGAAAATACCGGAGAGGCGGCAAACCTCTCCGGTATTTTTTGTCAGATCTGCTTTTTGATCCGCTCGAGCGCATTTTTCTCCAGCCGGCTGACCTGTGCCTGGGAGATGCCGATCTCCCCGGCGACCTC
The DNA here is from genome assembly GCA_019113125.1 of Candidatus Pygmaiobacter gallistercoris. Lineage (GTDB taxonomy): Bacteria > Bacillota > Clostridia > Oscillospirales > Ruminococcaceae > Pygmaiobacter > Pygmaiobacter gallistercoris. The sequence goes on from DXIA01000057.1 coordinate 3,279, forward strand.
GACCTGGGTCTTCCCCTGCAGAAAGCGCAGCGCCATGATCTTCTTTTCCCGCTCGGTCAGCTGCTGCATCGTCTCCCGGAAGACGATGGAACTGATCCAGCTGTCCTCGCCGCCGGAGTCCCCGATCTGATCCATCACGAAGATCGGATCGCCGCCGTCATTATAGACCGGCTCATAGAGGGAGATCGGATCCACCACCGACTCGAGCGCCACCGTGATCGCGGCGACCGGCTGCTGCATCTCCTTTGCGATCTCCTCCATCGTCGGCTCCCGGCAGAGCTTTTTTTGCAGCTCCTCCCGCACCTGCATCGCCTTGTAAGCGAGATCCCGCACCGAACGGCTGACCCGCACCGTGTTGTTGTCCCGCAGAAACCGGCGGATCTCCCCCACGATCATCGGCACCCCGTAGGTCGAAAAGCGGACCCCGAGCTCGGTGTTGAACCCGTCGACCGCCTTGATCAGTCCGATGCAGCCCACCTGAAACAGATCGTCCATGCTCTCCTTGCGGCCGGTGAACTTCTGAACCACGCTCAGCACCAGCCGCAGATTGCCCGCAATCATCTTCTGCCGCGCCGCCTCGTCCCCCTGCTGCGCCTTTTTGATCAGCTCCAGTTTCTCCTGTTCCTTCAGTACCGGCAGCTTTGCGGTGTTTACCCCGCAGATCTCAACCTTGTTGTAATGCAACAGCCCCCGCGCCCCATTTCATCGTCGTTTCGATGTTTAGTATGGGTGCGCGGGGGCGGTTTAATCGGATTTTGCCGCTGGAAAAAGATGCTTTTATTCTGTAATGTCGATTTACTTTACAGCTATAGAGAGTGCTCGAGGTCCTGCCGCAGCCGCTTGATGATTCGCTTTTCGAGCCTGGAGATGTAGCTCTGGGAGATGCCGATGATGTCGGCCACCTCCTTCTGGGTGCGCTCGGTGCCGTCGAGCAGCCCGAACCGCATCTGCATGATCAGCTTTTCCCGGTCGGAGAGCCGGTTGACTGCACGGTAGAGCATATTCTTCTCATCGTCCTGTTCGATGCCGATCCCGACGCTGTCCGGCTCGGTGCCGAGGACATCCCCGAGCAGCAGCTCGTTGCCCTCCCCGTCGGTATTGAGCGGTTCGTCGATGCTGGTCTCGATCCGCCGGTTACTCGCCTTGCGCAGGTACATCAGGATCTCGTTTTCGATACAGCGGGAGGCGTAGGTCGCGAGCTTGATCTTCTTCTCGGGGGCGAAGGTGTTGACCGCCTTGATCAGCCCGATGGTGCCGATCGAGATGACATCCTCGAGCGAGAGGCCGGTATTCTCAAACTTCTTGGCGATGTAGACCACCAGCCGCAGATTGTGGGTGATGAGGGTCTCCCGCGCCGCCGGATCCCCTGCCGCGAGGGCGGCGAAGACCTGCTGCTCCTCCTGTGGGGTGAGCGGTGGGGGCAGCGTCTCAGGGCCGTTTATGTAGTAGAGGTGACCGGGCAGCCGCAGAAGGAAGAGCAGCTTTTCCACAAACAGATGCAGCGGGCGGGTTACCGAGAGATTCACAGCGCAATTCCTCCTCACAAAATCGATTCCAGCAGCTCGGGGCCGATCAGGCCGCTGCTGATTCCATCCGCAATCGGCTGGCGGGTAAAGGCCACGGTGATCTTGCCGGCTGCAGCGCTCCGTTTTTTGTACCGGATGCTACCGCTCTCGCAGCGGAGCGCGGGCAGCAGCGACTCCCCTGCGGCGGTCTTGCAGGGAACCACCAGCACCGGCAGCCCCTGCTCATGGTCGATCGGCCCGCCGGCAAAATACCGCTCGAGGGTGTCGCGGAGCCGTGCGCTCAGCTGATTTTTGACCTGGGGATAGCTCAGCAGCACACAGGGTCGGCCGTTCAGGATATCCCGCAACGCAAAGCCGGTATCCAGCAGCACCGGCGCGTCGATCTGCGCGCCGTCGAGCAGGAGGGTGACAAAGGCCGGCTGCTTTGGATCCGGTTTGCCGAAGAGCAGCGACCCGAGCTGGATCACGAGATAGACCGAGAGAACCGAGAGGATCAGGGTGACCGGAGAGATGTTGAAATAGAGCGAGAGGTTGTTGACCAGCACACCGGCCGGCGAGAGGGTGACGCTCCAGAGCAAAACCGCCCCCGCAAGGAGCAGATTCAACAGAAAATACCAGAGCACCGCCTTGCCGGTCTGCCGCAGCCGCCTGCTGCCGAACGCGATCCAGACCGGCAGCGCGCTGCCGGCGAGTTTCAGCCCGAGCTGAAACACCAGCGGCTGCGGGGGCAGCAGCAGGACGAGCGAGCCACAGGCCGCCACCGCCGCGGCGGCAACGCAGCGTCCCTTCTTTGCGATACAGCCCGACAGTTTGCCGGCGCCGAGCAACAGGAAGAAGTCGAGGATCAGGTTGACCGCGAGCAGGATATCAAGATAGATGACCGTCCGCATCCCGCTCACCTCCCCTCTTCACCTATCCAGTCTATTCCTTTCGGGGTGAAAAAAATGTCGAATCGGCGCGCGGACAAAAAAGCAGCCGGAGGGAATCCCCTCCGGCTGTCGCTTTCTGTTTTGGTCGTCTTCCGTCATGACGGCAAGGGTTGCGGCTGGCCGCCCCTTATTTGAGCTGTACCACCGTCACGCCGGCCTCACCCTCGCCGTAGTTGCCCAGGCGGTAGCTCTTGACCGACTTGTTGGTCTTCAGCATCTGGTGCAGTGCTTTGCGCAGGATGCCCGCCCCCTTGCCGTGGATCAGGTAGATCTGGGTGAGCCCGCTCATCACCGCCGAGTCGATGAACTGCTCAGCCTCCATGACCGCCTCGTCGGCGGTGAGCCCGATCAGGTTGATCTCCATCGCCGGGCTGCGGGTCACATCCAGACTGCCCGCCCCGCTGCGGTACTTCGGGTTGCTGCGTTTCTTTGCGGGCGGGACGGCCGCCTCCATCAGCGAGGAGAGCGGCACCTTGGTCTTGATCGCCCCACAGAGCACCTCCACCATGCCGTTCTTATCCGGCAGGCTCTTGACCGTCGCGTTCCGGCCGAGATCGGCGATCACCACCACCTGCCCGACCTTGACGCTGGTGAGCGGGCGGTAGTTTTTGACCTCCGGCTCACTGCCGAGCCCGGCGGTGATCGCCGGCGCGTCCTTGCGGGCAATCTGGCGCGCCCGCTGCAGTTTTTGCTCGGCTGAGAGCCGCTCCTTCTTCTGCAGCTCTTTCATCTCGTCCATCAGGCCATAGGCCGCATCCTGCACCTTCTGCTCGAGCTCCTTCGCCCGCTTGCGGGCCGCCGCGAGCTCCTGCTTGCCCTGCTCGATCAGCTCCTCCCGCTGCTGGCGGGCCGCATTGAGCTGGGTCTCGGCCAGACCGCGCAGCCGCTCGATCTCGGCCTGGTCCTCCTTGATCTGCAATTTCAGGTCCTCGAGCTGACCGAGCACCGTCTCAAACCGCTGGTCCTCTGCCGAGAGATGCTGCTTTGCCCGCTCGATCACCGCATCGGGCAGCCCGAGCTTCTCGCCGATCAAAAACGCGTTGGACCGCCCCGGCACCCCGACGCTGAGCCGATAGGTGGGGCGGAGGGTCTCGAGGTCGAACTCGCAGCTGGCGTTCTGCACCCCCTCGGTCTCGAGCGCAAAGACCTTCAGCTCGCCGTAGTGGGTGGTCGCCATGATCCGGCTGCCCCGCTGGCGCAGCGTCTCGATGACCGAGACCGCGAGCGACGCGCCCTCGGCCGGATCGGTGCCGGCGCCGAGCTCGTCCAGCAGCACCAGCGTGTCGGGGCCCGCCTCCCGCAGGATCTCGACGATGTTGGTGATATGCCCCGAGAAGGTGGACAGGCTCTGCTCGATGCTCTGCTCGTCCCCGATGTCGACCAGGATCTCCCGGAACAGGCAGACCTCGCTGCGCTCCGAGGCGGGGATCAAAAAGCCGCAGGAGGCCATCGCGAGCAGCAGCCCCGCCGTCTTGAGGCTGACCGTCTTGCCGCCGGTGTTGGGGCCGGTGATGATCATGGTGTCGTACTCCTTGCCGATGGTGATATCCACCGGCACCGCCTTCTTCTTGTCGAGCAGCGGATGGCGGGCGTGCAACAGTGAGAACCCGTAGCCCGATACCACCTGCGGCATCGTCGCCGCCTGGTCCGCCGCGAGTCTTGCCTTGGCCAGCAGCTGATCGACCTGCAGCATCCCGTCATAGCTGACCTCGAACAGCGGCTGCATCGCCGCGACCGCGTCGGAGAAGACCGAGAGGATCCGCTCAATCTCCTCCTGCTCCTGGCTGCGCAGCTGCAGGATCTTGGCGTTGAGCTCGACCACCGCGCTCGGCTCGACAAAGAGGGTTGCCCCGGAGGAGGAGACGTCGTGGATGACGCCGGGGATCTCGCCTCGGTACTCCGCCTTGACCGGCACGACAAACCGGCCGCTGCGCAGGCTGACCACCGCGTCCTGTAAGTATTTCTGGGTGTTCGGGGACTTGATCATCCCCTCCAGCCGGTCCCGGATGCTGCTCTCGGCCGAGCGGATCTTGCGGCGGATGTCGTAGAGCGCGTCGCTCGCCGAGTCCGCCATCTCGGTCTCGGAGAGGATGCTGTCAAAGATGCCGCGGGAGAGGCCGGGATTCTCGGTGATCGAGTAGAACAGATCGTCCAGTACCGGGCTGCTCTGCACCCCGGCATCCTCCTGGCCGTGGTACCAGCCGCCCAGCGCCTCGAAGTTTTTGAGGGTGCGGCCCACCTCGAGCAGCTCCGCCATCGAGAGGACGCCCCCCTTCTCGGCGCGGTGGACGATCTCCACCACCCCCTCGACCCGGGAGAGCCGCGGCGCGCCGAGCCGGAGAAACCGGGTGGTCATCGCGTCGGTCATCCGCAGCGCGTGGCGCATCTCCTCGAGATCGGTGCAGGCGGTCGTCTGCTGCATCCGCTGCGCCGCCTGCGGGCAGACGCAGTACTGCTGCGCCTTTGCGAGGATCTTGTAAAATTCGAGATTTCTTAAGTACTTTTCCTTCATCTCTTGCTCCTTTATCGCAGCACCGGCTATGGCAGAACCGTCTGCAGAAAGTCAAGGCTTTTGAACCGATGATCCAGCTGCTGCACGACGTACCGGGTGGAGAGCGCCGAGAGCTGTTTCAGTGAGGGTTCGGACAGTGCAAAGCCGAACACCTTGTCATCATCACTGTAGATAATATGCCGCATCGCGGCGAGCTGGGACGCGGTCAGATTGGGCCGCAGCTGCAGTTTCGCCGCACAATCGGCGCAGAGCAGGGTGCCCTGCTGCAGGTCGAAGAAGAACGCCTCCCCGTCATAGCTGCCGCAGCTCTGGCAGGCGACCAGGTCCGGCATATAGCCGGCCTGGGAGAGGGCGCGCAGCTCACAGACCGTCTTGACCTGGTAGAGATTGCGCTTGCGGCAGATCAGCGCGAGGCTGTTGAGCAGCAGCCGCAGCTGCTGCTGGCTGCTCTCCCCCTCCGGCGCGAGGGTGCCCATCAGCTCGGAGAGATAGACCGCAAGGCTCATTCCCTCAATGCTGGCCCGCAGGTCGAAAAAGACCTCGAGCGGGGTCGCCTCATCGACGGTGTACATCGTCCTGCCCTCAAAGAGGACGAACTCGGAGTAACAGAACAGGCCGGTCGCCGCAAACAGCTTGCTCTTGAGCCGCTGCGATCCCTTCGCCGCCGCCGAGATCACCCCGAGCGCGGGGGTCAGGATGGTGAGAATCCGGTCAGATTCCCCCGTCTTGACCTCCCGCAGGACGATTCCCCTGGTCTTGATCTGTCTGGTCATCCGCTCCATCTCGCCCCTTTTCGCCCCGCGCGGCGGGGGCGCGGTGGGCGCAGTACCAGAGATAATCCTCCACCGCGCCGCTCGCCGCAAACTGTTCCCATCCGCCGTCTTGCATCCTGCATGCCTCCCGTTTTGTTTTGCTGTTCTTACTGTAACCGGAAGGCAAAAATTCCATACACGGAAAAGAGTGGCAGCCGCAGTGCGGCTGCCACTACACCGTAATTCTATCCTATCACAAACGGGCAAAGCCCGTCAATCGGCCGCCGCCGGCTCAGTTGCCGGTGCGGAATCCAAAGTTATTGAGATAAAAATCGTCGTCCCGCCAGTCGTCCTTCACCTTGACCCAGCACTGGAGATTGACCTTCTGGCCGAGGAACTCCTCACAGTCGAGCCGAGCGGCGCTGGCGATCTTCTTCAGCATTGCGCCCCCCTTGCCGATGATCATTCCCTTATGGCTCTTCTTCTCGCAGAAGATGGTGACATCGATGTCGACGATGTTGCCCCCCGGCCGCTCCTTGAACTTCTCCACCATCACGGCGGTGCCATGGGGCAGCTCATCCCGCAGGTTGAGCAGCAGTTTCTCCCGCACCAGCTCGGCGACGATCGCCTTTTCGGGCAGGTCGGTGTAGGCGTCATCCGGGAAGTAGTGGGGCCCCTCGGCCGCATACCGGTCAAAGAGGGCAAGCAGCGCGTCGATCCCCTCCCCCTTCGCGGCGCAGACCGGCAGGATCGCGTCAAAGACCCCGAGTTCCCGCAAAAACGCCTCCCGCGCCGCCAGATCCTGCGGCTGCTTGAGACAGTCGGTCTTGTTGATTGCCGCGACAGCCGGGGTGTGCCCCGCGCGGATCTGGTCCACCAGCTCCTGCTCGGCCTCGGTCAGCTCACCATAGGGCTCAAAGACCATCAGGGTGAGATCTCCGTCCCCCACCGAGTCGGCCACCGTCTTCACCATCCGCTGACCCAGCTTGGTGCGGGGCTTGTGGATGCCGGGGGTGTCGAGAAAGACGTACTGGGTCACCCCTTTGGTCAGGATCCCGGTGATCCTGGTGCGGGTGGTCTGCGGCTTGGAGGTCACGATCGCCAGTTTCTCCCCCACCAGCGCGTTGAGCAGGCTTGACTTGCCGACATTCGGCCGGCCGACGATGGCGACAAAGACCGATTTGGTCTGATCGGATGCAGTCACTCCCCACTCCCTCGCTTTCGATAACAGAATACAAACAGATAGCCCCCGACAAGCGCGGCGGCAAGTACCGGGATCCGGTACCAGGCGCCGAGAAAATAGGCGAGGATCCCCCGCAGCGTCGGCAGATCCCAGAACAGCACCGCCCCGCAGACCGCGGCGCCGATGCTGAAGGCCAGCACCGCGCCGGCCGCCATATCCTTGGCTGCACCGGCCGTCATATCGTGCTCCGGGTCAGGCTTGTCCACCGCCCGCTCGATCGCCGAGTTGATCAGCTCGAGCGCGATCACCCCGGCAATCAGCACCACCAGAATCAGCCGCTCTGCGCGGGTGAAGGCATAAAAATGCGAAAAATAGAGGACAAAACAGCCCGTGACAAGATGAAAGCGGAGGTTGCGCTCCTCCCGCACCGCGGCGGCGATGCCAGACGCCGCATAGCCGAATCCGCGCAGAAAACCGCCCTGTTTCACAAGCTCTCTCCCCTTATTCCGGCGTGTAGGCGATGGTCCGCGGCAGCCCGAGCTGCATCATGACCTGCTCTTCCTTCTCCCGCATCCGGACCTCTGCGAGGCCGCCGTCGACATGGTCGTAGCCCAGCAGATGCAGCATCGAGTGAACGGTCAGAAAGGCGACCTCTCGCTGCAGTGAATGGCCGTAGATATTCGCCTGCTCGTACGCCTTCTCCATCGAGATCACGATATCTCCGAGCATCGCGGCGCCGGTCTCCTCATTGATGTCGTACTTGCCGTCGCTGCCCAGTGGAAAGCTGAGCACATCGGTCTCGACCGGCTTGTTGCGGTACTGGGCGTTGAGCTGGGCGATGTGGGCGTTGTCCACAAAGATCACGCTGATCTCGGCGGGTCCTTCAAATTTTTCCATCTCGAGCACCGCATTGCAGCTGCGCCGGATCAGAATCCGGATCCCGGTCGGAATCTTGACGGCGTTTTGCTGGTTGGTGATATAGACTTTGTTGTGCATGAAGCATCTGCGCTCCTTTCTAATATTTTGCGGTTCTTTTTGACAGACGGCGCACCGCGCCGCCTTGCTACCTGTGGTTCCTTCCTCTTGCGGCCTGCTTTTTCGCCGCGGCTTTCTCATACGCCCGCACAATCTCCTGCACCAGCCGGTGGCGAACGACATCCTTGTCGGTGAGCCGGATGCAGGCGATGCCTTCAATATTTTTGAGGATCCCGAGCGCGTCGTTCAGCCCGCTGCGGGTCTTGTCGGGCAGGTCGATCTGGGTGACGTCCCCGTTGACCACTACCTTGCTGTTCATCCCCATCCGGGTGAGGAACATCTTCATCTGTTCGGGGGTGGTGTTCTGCGCCTCGTCGAGGATGATGAAAGAATCATCCAGTGTTCGCCCCCGCATATAGGCCAGCGGTGCGACCTCGATGACCCCCTTCTCCTGCAGTTTCTGGTAGGTCTCCGGCCCGAGCATCTCGAACAGCCCGTCGTAGAGCGGGCGCAGATAGGGGTCGACCTTGTTCTGCAGATCGCCGGGCAAAAAGCCCAGCTTTTCCCCCGCCTCGACCGCCGGCCGGGTGAGGATGATGCGGGAGATCTCATGCGCCTTGAACGCGCGCACCGCCATCGCGACCGCGAGGTAGGTCTTGCCGGTACCGGCCGGACCGACCCCGAAGGTGATGGTGTTGCTCTTGATCGCGTCGATGTAGGACTTCTGCCCCAGCGTCTTGGGTCGCACCGGCTTTCCCTTTGCGGTCAGCAGCAGAAAATCCCCGGTCAACTCCTTGACCCGCTCCTCGTCCCCCGAGGTGGCGAGTGAGGTGCAGTAGTCCAGCGCCTGCTCGTCCAGCGGGGTCCCGGACCGACAGAGCTGCAGCATCGCATCCACCGTACGCGCCGCCTGATCCACCGCCGTCTCCTCGCCGGTCACCTTGATCTCGGTGCCGCGGCAGATCACGCAGACGCCGAACTGGCGTTCCAGTCTGCGGATGTTGGCATCCCCGCTTCCCAAAATTGCCAGCGCATCGTCGATTGAATCCAGTTCGAGCAGCCGCTCCGCCATCCAGGCTATCCCTCCGCTTTTCTTGATCACTTTTCCAACAAATCCATTCAAATTTGTTGTTTCGTTTCATTATATCACAGAATTGCGCTGCCTAACAGGGCAATTCTTCCGTTAATTTGTAATTTTTTGTAAACTTTTTCCGTTTGTGCCGGATTCTGGAGAATTATCCCACCTCTTGTGCAATGTTTTCGAGCCGCTCCACCACCAGCCGCGCCGAAAATGCACCTTCGGAGAGCTCGCCCGAAAAGCTGCGGGAGAGGATCTCTCCGCCCGCGGTGCCGGAGGAGAGCGCGCGATCAAGCAGAAACCGGGCGCGCTGCTCGGCCTGCTCGGCCGAGAGGCTGATCTCGACCTCCTGTGTCGGGTAGACCGAGCTGACCTCGAGCATTGCCGGCAGCGCAAAGCCGAACAGCTCGAGCGGTTCGCTCGCCGTCTCGATCTCGCTGCCCGCCGGGGGATCCTCGTACACACCAAGCGGAATCCGCTTTCCGCCGATCAGCAGATGGTACTGGTTTTGAACCTCGCCGGTCGGCACCTGTGCGGTGAACTGCAGCGGCTGGGTGATCTCATAGGCGGTTTCGGTGCGGGCGATCACCGACCCCTGGGCAGGGGTGATGATGATGTTGCCGGTCTTCTCGTCGACATAGGTGCCGGTGACAAGCAATTCTCCCTCCTCCACCCGCTGTCCCTTGAAGACCATCGCAAACCCGTGGCGCACCTCGATCTCTTCAATGATCCCGTCCTTTGCGGCGACGATGCTGCCGGCGGCGGGGCGCTGCGGGTCGGGCTGGGCCGTCCGCTCACTGACCTCGACCACCAGCCGACCCCGCACAAAGTTGAGCGAGACGTCGGCGAGGTCCTCCGAATTCATCAGGATGACCTGTCTTGCCCGGCGCAGCGACTCCTCGGTCGGCCGGCTGCCGACCAGCACCCCGTTCTCCGAGAGGGCCCGGCTGATCTCCTGCTGGTATTTTTCCGGCACCTCGTAGTACCGGACGCACCAGATCAGCCCGAACAGCCGCAGGCAGAGGATCGCGAACAGCGCGGGGCCGACCACGAGACCCCAGCGTCCCCGGTACCGCCGCAGCAAAAACGGCAGTCCCTTTTTCTTCACCACCCGAATTCGGCAGTGACAGTGGCGGGCCGCCCTGTGCATCTGCCGGTAATCCCGCGCCGGCATCCAGCCCTTTACCCCGATCGGGGTCGGGTGCAGCCCGGCGAGGGAGAGCCCCATCTCATTGCAGCGGTTGAGCAGTTTTTCATAGGCGCCCCCCTCCGCCGAGAAGAGCACCTTGCCCCGGATCCAGCCGGTCAGCCGCTCCATCCTCATCATGTCCGGCCCTCCTTTTTCTCCTCCTGCGAATAGAGAAAGCTGATGCCGAACACCTTGCCCCGGATCAGGATGATCCCCTTCGCCACTGTCTCGAGTGCCAGCGCATCCCCGGTGATCCGCATCACGACCCGTCCCATCTCAAGCTCGACCGCATTTTCGTCGTACAGCCGGATCCCCTTGCTGTTGTCCACCTGAATCTCGCCGCCCGCGCTGATATGAACCATCGCATCGGTGTAAAAGCCGGATTCCGGCATCCGGAACATCGAGGAGAGAATCCCGCCCAGCCCCTCTTTCCTTCGTCCTTTTTTGGCCACCCCGTCCACCCCTTCCGCCGGCTGTTTTCAAAAAACACTGCGATAAAACAACCCGCTCAAACATATATATCCTGCGGAGGTGGTTGTTATGATTCCGGCCGAAAAACGGCTTTGGGCGGCCCGGGTCGCGCTCGGCGGGCTGGCGATCCTCTGCGTGGTGCTGATCCTTCTCTTTCCGCAGCACGCGGCGGCGGGGGTGCAGGATGGGCTGGCGCTCTGCTACAACAGTCTGATCCCCGCCCTCTTTCCCTTTCTGATCCTGACCCGGATCCTGATCGACACCGGCGCGAGCGGGCTGCTCGGCCTGCCGCTGCTGCCCTACTGCCGGCTGCTCGGCATCCGGGACAAACGCGCCGCGAGCGCGGCGGCAATCGGGCTACTGGGCGGATTTGCCGCCTCGGGCAGCGCGGTCGATCTGCTGGTCCGACGCGGCCGGATCACCCCGGGGCAGGCGGAGGTGCTGCTCTGTGGCTGCGCGGTCGAGGGGCCCGCCTTTCTCATCTTCGCGGTCGGGGGCGGGATGCTCGGCAGCCTGCGGCTCGGGGTGCTGCTCTGGATCAGTGTGGTACTCTCCTCACTGCTCTGCGCGCTGCCGTTTGCCCGGCGGCGGTCGAAGATTCCGACCAGCTCCACAGCCGAGATGGACACGGCACCGACTTCCTGCGCTCTGCTGCTGGTGGGCGCGGTCTCGGGTGCGGTCGACGCGATGCTGCGCATCTGCGGCTTTGTGCTCTTTTTCAGCCTGCTGCGGGGTATTCTGCTCTCCTTCGCGCTGCCACAGCTGCTCGGTGCCACCCTGCTCTCGCTGCTCGAGGTGACCACCGGGTGCCGCTCCGCCTGTGCGGTGGGCGGGGAGCCGGCACTGGCCCTCTGTCTTGTCGCGCTGGGCACCCTCGGGCTCTGCGGTCTCGCGCAGCTGCGGGCGCTGCTCAGCCCCGGGATCTCGCTCTCCCCCTTTCTGCGCTCCCGGCTGCTGCAGCTGCCCCTCTCAATGGTGTTCTTCTTTCTGCTGCGGCGGTGGTTTGCAAGCGGGGTCACCGGTGCATTTTCCCCGCAGTCACAGCCGCTGCTCGTGCTGCCGCTGCGGATGCCGCGGGAGGCGGCGCTCTTTCTCTTTCTCTTCCTCGCGGTCTTCTGCAGCGAACTGGCAGGCAAAAAGTCTTTACGGCGGCGGTCAAAGGGGATATAATGGAGAAAAGCCGCACGGCTGATTCTGACAACCCGGGGGACACGATGAGAAAAAAACTGTTTTTGGGAAAATTTCCTCCCGCCTGCGAATACTGCGAGCACGGGCGCAAGGCCTCGGACAACCTGATGATTCTCTGCATCAAAAAAGGGGTGGTCTCCCCCCATTACGCCTGCCGCCGGTTCGTCTACTCCCCGCTGAAACGGGTGCCACACCGGCAGCCGAAACTGCCCACCTTCTCCCCTGAGGAGTTT
>DXIA01000058.1 GCA_019113125.1 Candidatus Pygmaiobacter gallistercoris
CCTTCGCTTAAAAATCGGGACAACCTACCCCGAAAAACGGAGCATGCGGGAGCATTCGGGAGATCGTGTCGAACCGGCCGGGCGGTTTTCGCGCGATCACGCGATCAGAGTGTCTCGAGATACTCCTCGAGGCACAGACCGCTCGCCTTGATCTTCTGCGCATTCTCCACCCCGACATACCGGTAGTGCCAGGGCTCCCAGATGATGCCGGTCACCGACTCCTTGTCCTTGGGGTAGCGGAGGATGAACCCGTAGTCGGCGGCGTGTTCGAGCAGCCACTTCGCCTCGTCGGTCTCGCCGTACCCGTCGTCCAGCATCTGGTAGTCGACCGCGACGATGTCCGCCGCGAGGCCGGTCGAGTGCTCGCTGCAGCCGTGTGGGGTGCGGATGGTGGCGGTGATGTCATACGCCTCCTGCTCGCTGTACCCCTGGCTGATGTAATCCTGCATCATCTCGTCGAACAGCTCGTCCTGCCGCTCGACGCTGCGGTAGGCCGAGCAGACCATCAGCTGCAGCCCGGTCGCGTTGCCGTCGGCGAGCATCTGCTCGAGCTGGCCGATCGCCCGCGCGTCGAACTCGAGGCCGTTGGGCAGCGTCGCCGTCTCGACGGCAAAGCCCTCGGGCAGCGGGTGGGTGTGGTTGACCAGCCGCAGCAGCCAGACATCGTCCCCGGTCAGCGCGGCGGTTCCCCCGGCGGCGGAGCTGCTGTCCGGCGTCTGGGAGAAGACGGACGAGCTGCTCTGGCTCTGGCTCTCACTCTCGCTCCCGCTCTGCGCGGCAGAGCTGCTGCCGGACTTTCCCCCGCCGGTCAGCAGCCCCGACCCCCAGAGGATCAGCAGCAGCAGCGCGGCAAACAGCACCGCCACCGTGATTCTGCGCCGGCGCAGCTGCCGGCGGCGGTAGGCGGCCCGGCGGCGGCGCTGCGCCGGGGTGAGCGGCACGCGCCGCCGCGGTGGTCCTGGATTTTGTCTTTGCTGATTCAAGGTTTCTCGCCCCCATTGTTTCTTCTTCGCCCCCCATTCTACCAGCTCTTTGCGGCCGATGCAAACGGGGCGCGTTTAGGGATGAATATTCCGTGAAGTTTCTGGAAACACTTGCAGTAATCCCCTTGCAAAAATGCGCGGTTTGCGGTAGGATAGAATGGTAAATTTTGTATGATCGAGAAAGGATTTTGAACTATGAAAAAGCTCCTTGCGCTTTGCGTTTCTCTGCTGACCGCCCTCACCCTGCTCACCGGCTGCGGCGGCGGGGATACCAAGCAGTATAACCTTGACGACCTGATGAGCGCGATCGAGGCGGTTGCCCCGGTCACGGTGCCCGCCGAGATGGATGACGACTACCTCACCGGGATGTACGGCATCGACATGGCGGACGTCGAGGAGTACAAGGGCAAGTACACCAACGTCAGCCTCTCGACCGACGAGATCCTGATCGTCAAGGCGGCGAAGGGCAAGGCCGACACCATCAAGGCGGCCTGCGAGGCCCGCCGCACCGCGAAGTATGACCAGGCCGCGATGTACGACGATGTACAGGCCCAGAAGGCGGAGAACGGCCGGATCGTGGTCAAGGGCGACTATGTGATCTTTGTCGTCGCCGGGGACGAGACCCGGATCGAAAACGGCGAGGTGGATGCGGTCTATCAGGAGATCGATGAGGCGCTGGACAAGGCGCTCGCCTGATTTGAATTTTCCTCTTGCCTGCTGATTTTATCTGCGCTATACTTGCTACAGAGGGGGCCGGCGTGCGGTGCGCCGGTCCTTTTTCTGCTCCTGTAAATTCGCGGGCCGCGGCCCGCTTTGGTGGGTGATTTGTATTGGTTTTCAGCAGCTTGCTGTTTATCTTCCGGTTTCTCCCCATCGCGCTGGCGATCTACTACCTCGCGCCGGCGCGGCTGAAGAACCTGACCCTCTTTCTGATCAGCCTGTTCTTCTACTCCTGGGGGGAAGTGCGGTACTTCCCGGTCATGGCCTCCTGCATCCTCGGCAACTATCTGCTCGCCCTCTGGCTGGGCCGTCTCAAGGTCGGCAGCCGGCTGCGGCGGGCGGTGCTGGTGCTGGTGGTGGTCTTCAACATCGGGATGCTGTTTTTCTTCAAGTACACCGACTTCTTCATCCAGAACTTCAACGCGCTGACCGGCAGCTCAATCCCGCTGCTGGGCCTGACGCTGCCGCTCGGCATCAGCTTTTACACCTTCCAGACGATGAGCTACACCCTCGACGTCTACAAGGGCACGGTGCAGCCCGAGCGCAACATCATCGATCTGGGCGCCTATGTCGTGATGTTCCCCCAGCTGATCGCCGGGCCGATCGTCCTCTACAAGGAGGTCGCCGCCCAGCTCAAGGTCAAGCGGGGCCGGTACAGCCTCGCCGGGATCGACGAGGGGATCGGGCTGTTCATCCTCGGCCTCGGCAAGAAGGTGCTGCTGGCCAACAACATCGGCGCGCTGTGGGAGGAGATCAAGTCGCTGGGCTACGGCGGGGTCTCGACCCCGCTGGCCTGGCTGGGCCTTGTCGCCTTCACGCTGCAGATCTACTTTGACTTCTCGGGCTACTCGACGATGGCGATCGGCCTTGGCAAGATGCTGGGCTTTAACTTCCCCGAGAACTTCAACCTGCCCTATATCAGCCGCAGCATCACCGAGTTCTGGCGCCGCTGGCACATGACCCTATCCGGCTGGTTCCGGGAGTATGTGTATATCCCGCTCGGCGGCAACCGGCACGGGCTGCGCCGGCAGGTCTTCAACCTCTTTGTGGTCTGGACGCTGACCGGGTTTTGGCACGGCGCGAACTGGAACTTTCTGCTCTGGGGCTTTTACTACTTTGTGCTGCTGACGATCGAAAAGCTGTTTCTCTACGACAAGCTGCAGAAGGGCCGCGTCTGGCCCCATCTCTACGCCCTCTTCTTCATCGTGGTCGGCTGGGGGCTCTTCGCGGTGGACACCGGCATGGCGGATATTCTCACCTTCTTCTCCCGGCTGTTCTGGCCGCAGGGGGGCACTTCGGCGCTCTACTTTGTCCGCAACTACGGGGTCGCACTGCTGATCGGCTGCATCTGCAGCACCGCGCTGCCCCGCCGGCTGTATGACTGGATCTGCAGCAAGAGCAAACTGCTGCGGATCGCGGTGCTGGCCGCCGTCTTTCTCGTCTCGGTCGCCTACCTCGTCGACAGCACCTACAACCCCTTTATCTATTTCCGGTTTTGAGAGGAGGCGGGATGATGAGAGAGAAATGCAAAGCGCTGCTGCGCTATCCGCTGGTGCTGGTCTTCTTCGTTTTTCTGGTGGTCTACTCGATCGCGGACAGCACCGTCAACGACCGCAAGGAGAGTGAGCTGGAAAACCGCACCCTCGCCCAGAAGCCGACCCTCACCCTCTCGAACCTGCTGGCGAGCGAGGAGAACAAGAAGTTCTCCTACCTGTATGAGCAGTATATCAACGACCAGTTCCTCGGCCGGGACGGCTGGATCAGCCTCAAGAGCCGGGCCGAGAGCCTGCTGCTCAAGGTCGAGAACAACGGGGTGGTCTACGGCGACGAGGGAACGATGTATCAGAAGTTCTTCACCCTGCAATCCGCCGCGACCGGCGGGCTGCAGGTCGAGGCGAACATCGACGCGGTTTCCACCTTTGCCGCCCGCCACCCCGGCCTTGCAACGGTGATGGTCGTCCCCTCGGCCGACATGATTTTGACCGACCTGTTGCCCGCCGGCGCCCCGTTTGTCGACGAGAGCCCCTGGATGGAGCAGATCGCCGCGTCGCTCGGCGGCAACGCCGCCTTCCTCGACCTGACCGACACGCTGCGGGCGCACAGCGACGAGTATCTGTTCTACCGCACCGACCACCACTGGACCACCCTCGGCGCCTACTACGCCTACCTCGACTATGCGGCGTCGGCCGGCAAGGAACCGATCTCGCTCGACTTCCTCACCGCCACCACCGACGACGCCTTCTTCGGCACCCTCTACAGCAAGAGCAAGAAGTACAACGCGGTCGCCGACCAGCTGAGCTACTACCCGCAGCTCGACGGTGAGATGACGATTCTGCAGCTGGTGGATCCCGAGACCCGCAAGCAGGTGGAGGAGGCCTACGCGTCGGGCAGCATGAGCGAGGAGGAGTACGCAAAGCTCGCCGACCGGACGGTGGATCTCTACGACACCGACAAGCTCACGGTGCGGGACAAGTACGCGATGTTCCTCTACGGCAACAACGGCTTTGCCCGGATCCGCGGCAGCGGCGAGGGAAAGCTGATGGTCATCAAGGACAGCTATGCCAACTGCTTTATCCCCTTCCTGCTCGAAAACTACGCCGAGATCGACGTGGTGGATCTGCGGTACCTGCGGGACGCCACCATCGACGAGCTGATCGACCGGCAGGGATACGACGATCTGCTGATCCTCTACAACTTCCAGAGCTTTTCGAGCGACACCAACCTGGTGCTGCTCAACAGCGGAGTGTAAAACAACAAAAACGGGGCGCGCAGCCGGCTGGCTGCGCGCCCCATTTTTTTACTCTTTCACCGGCCCGCGATTTCCTCCGGCTCCTCACTTCCCGCCGCCGCCAGCACACCGACGCTGAACAGCAGGCTAATCACCCCAAATACCGAAAACAGCAGAACCTTCGAAATCATGGCGAGCCCCCCTTTGTCCGTTTGTTTTATTTTTGTCTTCACTATCCATTAAGACGCGGACAAGGGCAAAATTATTACAGGTT